>NZ_JBPXMB010000011.1:0-281422 GCF_051918945.1 Streptosporangium sp. LJ11 | reverse complement strand
GAAGCGGCTCGATGAGCGCCCACTGGGCATCGGTCAGATCCGACGGGTAACCACGACGAGCAGACGACATCCAGCCCCTCTGCCCGCGCCAGTCATCGATGTCACACCTCTGCGACCCCTATCTCACACCCTCTCAAACACGCTCTCAGTGTGCACGAGTCCTCTTTTCCCGCACGCGTGGCGGCGTTCCTGAGGTTCAGCCCGGTGATCGAAGCCGTGCAAGCGGCTTACCGCCGGGACTGGCCGGAGGGAATCTACGACATCGTTACTCTGGCCTTGACCGCCATCGATCTGGTTGTTGCCCGACAAGGATTCGAGTTCGAAGCCACCCGGCAGGACGTAGTGGACGCACTATCGGTGCTGTCCGGGGTGGCTGCTCCGGAACGCCCGGTCGGCGAGCACACGGATGTCGCGATGTTCGTGGTGGACGCCTTGCTGAACCGGTCGAGCGGCCAGGCCCCTTTCCGATACATCACCAGCGATTACTCCGATCATGAAGCTGGTCACCGGCAGCGCGAGGTCCCCTTCTCCCTCCTAGTTGAGCACGATCATGCGTCGCGTGACGAGAATGTGCTCCGCGCCACGAAAGACGCCATCAACGCCTTGATCGGCGGCCTCGACTTCGATGTCGAAGACGAACAGGTCGCCACGGAGCTGGTGCTGGAACGGCAGCTGGCGCGCAACGCGTTCGACGCGGCGTTGAAGTCCGCAGAACGAGCCCGGCTGCTGTCGGTCAGCCTCGCGGAAGGGCTGGACCGGCTGCTGAAGCAAACGCGCCGTGATCTGCGGATCGTGGAGAAGGAATGGGCCGCGACAGTACCGGACAGCCTGGAGGCTGCTCGCAAGCACATCAGGGAGCGGCTGAATACCGAACGGCACTTGCTGGGGAAGGTCCGGGAGGCGTTGATGAACGGCGAGGCGAAGCTTCTTACGTCCGGGGTGCGGATCGCCCAGCTGCTGGAGGAATGCCAGCGCCGCCACGAGTCATTGCATCATCGAGTCATCGCGGCCCGAGGGATATTCTTGGAGGAGCAGGAACGCCAAGCCTTCCGTCCGCCCGCGTTGGTCAACTTGCCGGATCCGCAGCAGGAGATCCTTTTGCCGGTCCTGGAACTGGGCTGCGCCGAGGCCGGCACTCTGACCGAGCGGTTCCTAATCGACATGGCGGGCCCCCGTACCCCGCGACTGCCCCGCCTCTATCGGCTGATCAACGACCTGTGGACGCGCACCGGCAGCATCACCGCAGGCGAACGAGGTGATGATGAGACCGAACTCGCCGACCTGCCGAAACCACTCATCCGGACGGAGGTCGTCGATGTGGCGATCCGCGCCGTGCGGGGTGTCGGCCTGCCCGCCCGGCTATCCCGGCTGCTGCACGCCTGCCTGAACGATGCCCAAGCCCCATCCCCGCGTGTCCGCCAGCAGGGTGCCGAGGTCCTAAACCTGGCCGTGTTGTGGGCTTTCTCCCCCGAGGACGCCGACGATGAAGGCGGCCGGATGGCCGATGACCTGATGGCCCGCATCCTGGGAACGCGCACCGCCGTCGACACTGACGGCACACCGTTGCAACTGCCCGGGTGGGATGGCGACGACGTCATCGTCGCCCCCGACGCCGATGCCCTCGCCGATGCGAATCCGGTCCCGATCAGCAGGAAGTCAGCATGAGTCTCATCGCCACCGACCACACCGATATAGGCCTCCTGGTGTCGTTCGCAATCCGGCCGACTCAGCGGCCTGGTCGCAACCCCGATTACCAGCGGGTTCTCAGTCGCTACCGGACCGAGCTGGAGTTCAAGACCGCTGCGAACGCGATTTTGCACGGCTTAGGGGCGCGGGTTCTGTCTGAGGGCGACTTCGGGCTCATCCTGGGTATCGAGCCCGAGTCTCCGCTGGCCTTCCGCATCTCCGACCTGCCCTACACGGGAAAACCGGAGAACAAGTTGCTGGCTGGTCTGGTTCTTACTGGCCTGGTCGCGTTCGCCTACCCCAGTACGCAGGAGCTCGACGACGACCGCGTCCGGCGTATCTCAGCCAGGGACCTCGATGCATGGTTGCGGGAGCTGTGCGAGCGGTTGTGCTCTCACGACGCCGCCGGCGATGTTATTCCCAAGGAAGGTCTAGACGAGGCCTGGCGGACCTATCTGGCCTTGCCGTCGGTGCATTACGGGGAGGCTGGCCGCAGCTCCGGCAAGTTGACCAGCCGCTGCACCCGCTATTGGGTGCAGACGGTCCTGACCTGGCTGACAGGACAGGGTATGGCCCGCGTCGACAGTTCAGCCGAGGACACCTGGACACTGACCGAACGGTTTCGGGTGCACGCTAAGGAGGTCGCCCTCGAGCGTGCCTACGGTTTCATCGCCGAGCTACGCCGCAGAGAGGAATCCCGCGGATGACCCATCAGCTCGCCGCGTTGCGGTTTCGGACCGTGGGCGAACGTTCTGCCCGATTTACCGATCTTCCGCTTGATTTCACCGCGCCGGTCGACGGCGCCGCCGTACCTCAGGACTCGGTCGTCTGGCTGCGCAACGGCGGAGGCAAGTCGAGCATCCTGTCGCTGACGTACGCGCTCCTGTTGCCGCACGCTAACGACTTCATGGGCAGGACCGTGCAGCGCAGTCTTACCGACTACGTCGATACGGGCGACACCTCACACGTGATCGCGACATGGCAGCCTCATGACACCAGTCGGACCCTGCTGGGCGACCCGGAAGAGATCCTCGTCACCGGTGTGGTCCATGAATGGTCGGACTTGCGTAAACCTGTAAAGGCCGCCGACTCAAAGGACAAGCTGAGCAGTTACTTCTACGCTTTCCACGCCGTCTCCGGCGTTTTAGAGCCGGACACGTTGCCGTTCTGCGACGATTCCGGACGCCCCAGGCGGCTGACCGGCTTCCTGGAGGAGCTGCGCGAGCTGGCCAAACCACATGCCCGGCACGCGAACCTGGTGGTGACCGACAAGCAGCACGTCTGGACGAAAGCGCTTCTAGATCGGCACTTGGATCCGGAGATCTTCCGTACGCAGAAGCAGATGAACCACGTCGAGGGCGGCGTGGAAGACCTGTTCAAGTTCCCCTCTGCCAAGGACTTCATCAACTTCCTGCTGGATCTGGCCACCCAGCCGGCCGCCGCCATCAGCGTCGCGACCCGGCTCGCGAGCGTCACGGCCCTGCTGGCGGCCAAGCCACAGAAGATCGAAGAGCGCGACTTCTGCAGCGCCACTGCCGAAGATCTGAGCGACGTCGCCGCCAGCTATGAGCATGTGCAAGCCGCTGCCGGTGAATTGGCCGCTGTTACCACCGCCGCGGAGGTCCTGGCCGCCTCCTTCACCGCCGCAGTCACCGCCGCAGAGGAGCTCCAGGAGAGCCTGAAAACACGATTGACCGTGTTCGCAGAAGCCCGCACGGCGGCCAACAACGATCGGTCCACGGCCACTGACCTGGCCTACCTGTACCGGAAGGAAGGCGCCAGGCTGCGTCTGGCCGAGGCCGAAATCCAAGAGCAGGAAGCGGGCCAGAACGTCGACAAAGCGCGAGCTCTGGTGCAGGCCTGGGAGACCACCGTCCAACTTGCCGCGTTCGCCGAATTGGAGTCACGTCTGACCCAGGCCGAGCTGCTGGCCTCAGCCGAAGAAGCCGAGATCGCCCCACTCCGCGAAGAACACGCCCGACATGCAGCCCTGCTGCGACACCGTTTGAACGCGCTCGCCGAAGAAGCCGATTTCGCGGCCGACCTGGCTGACGAGCAGAAGGAGACCGCGGGGGAGGCCCTCACGAAACATGGAGAGCTGGAGGAGCGAGCGCGAACCGACAAGACACAGGCGACTACCGACGAATCCCAGGCCCAGACCCAGCTCGACATTCTTGATCAACGCCGCAGGGACGGCGTTGCCCGCGGTCACCTGCCCAGCCACACCATCCCACTCCAAAGCCACCTCGACATAGTGATCACCGATCGCGCCGAAGTCGATCGGCAGCTCAAGGAGCTGGCAGCACGGTGCGAGGGCCGCCGTGCCCGCCGTACCGAGATCACCAACCGGGACGCCGCCCTGGCGGGCGAGCACAGCACCGCCGACGCGACGCGCACCAAGACAGTCGAGCGGCACACCGATTTGGATGCCGAACGGGCCGAGCTGACTAGTTCTGAACGGCTGCGCGGGCTGGCTGAGACCGCCGGTGATGAGACCGTCGACCTGTGGGTCGAGGGTCCGATCTTGTTGCGCCGGTTGAGCGACGCGGTCATCGCGGCGGATGACGAGCGCATCCTGCGCAGAGCCGAACAACACGCCGACAGGAGGAGTATCGAGGCGCAGGAACGCAGCCAGGTCCTGCCGTCCAGCCTGGACGCCGAACGCATAGAACGCGAGCTCCTCGACGCCGGCGTACCCGCCCAGACCGGCTGGGCCCATCTGCGCTCGGTCATGCCCGCTTACCACCTGATGACTTCACTGAACCTGCCCGAGATCGCCCAGCTCGGTTGTGGAGTGGTGGTCCCGACCAGTCGGGTCGCCGATGCGACCCGGGTCTTGGACTCCCGTGCGGCTGTCACGACCTCGCTCATCGGGGTCTACTCCGCCGAAGCCGCGGACGTCCTGGTCCGAGGCGGGGTGGTGTCGGCGAACTCCCTAGTTGCCGCGGCTTGGACCCGGCTGCAACCGGGCTTGGTCGATCAGGCCGAGGCAGAGGCAGCGGTTCGGTTGCTCAAGGAACGCGCCCACGCCCACACTCTCAAAGATCAGGATCTGGCCCGGCAACGCGCGGCCGATGACGAACTACGCCGCCAGATCACCCAGTTCCTCGACGATTGTCCCGCCGGACACCTGGCCATCCTGAGCGACGAAATCGATCGGCTCGACCGCAAGCTGCAGGCCATCGACAACGAGCAGGAGGACAACAGAACAGAGCTTCAGGGCCTCGATGACGGCGACCGGCTGGACGATGCTCTTCGTGACATGCTCAACACTGATCTTCGCAAAGCCGATGCCACCATCAACTGGCTTGAGGAATTCGCCCTCCTCTTGGCCGATGCAGACGACTGGCGCGGGCAGCTGACAGCCGCGCAAGAGCGCGGCGCCGACGCGGACCGTCGCGCCCGCCAGCACAACACCGACGCCCAGCAAGCCCTCCTTGAGACCAAGCAGTGGGAGGTCACCGCTGAAACCGAGCGCCGCAGAGCGGCTGATTACCGGTCAGAATGCGATGGCCTCCCCGACACCGCGACCGATCCACTGGACGTGCATGGGGATCCGACCACACCTTTGGATGTTCTGCGCCGCTGTCAGCAAGACGCACTCAAGGCTTTGGAAATCCGTGCCGCCCAATCGGTGCTGGCCGACCGGGTGCAGGGCCTCGCCCGGCAAGTCGCCGACGCCAAGCGCGAAGTCATGCAACGGCCTGCCGCCGATCGCGCCACCGCCGGGCGATTGCTTGCCTCCCCCGAAGGCCAAGAGCCGCACCTTCGATCCGCCGCCCTCGCCCGCGCCCGGCAGGATTCGGAAGCGGCGACCGACGACCGCGGCGCGGCCAGGAATCAGGTGAAACAACGTGGTTCCGAATTGGAGGCGATCGAACGGGTCTATCGGCAGCCACCACGCCGCACCCTGCCCGTCGTCCCGACCAGTTCCCAGGAAGCCGATGGCCTCGCCTCCGAGCAGGAGCTCCGCAACCAGGGGGCTCAGGAACGGCTCACCCAGGCCGAAGGTCTCATCAATGACGTCGAGCAGCAGACTTCGCAAGCCGAGCACCGCAAGACGCTCCTCGGCACACTCTTGGAATCACTCCCGGATCCGGGCGAGCAGCTCGCGGAGCCGTTCACCGAAGACGAGGATACGGCGCGCACCCGATCCCGGCAGGCTAGGGATGCGGTGAGCGCCGCGGTCAAGACTTTCACTGGCACCGAGATCAGCCTCAACACGTCCGTGGACCGGCTCCGGCGCACGGCCGCTCGCTTCACGGGGATCTCCGGGCCGATGAAAGACCGGGTGGCGAACGATCCGCCCGCGATTCTCGGCCCGCACGCCGACGAGCTGAGCGGCAAACTGCGGCTGCGGGCGCAGACCCTGGTCGGCGAACTCAGTGCCATCGCCCAGGACCAGGCCATCCTCAGCGAGGCGCTCGCACACCTGGTGAAGGACAGCCTTGACATGCTTGGCAAAGCAGAACGCGCCTCCCATATGAAGACCGGCTCGGGGTCGTGGGCCGACAAGAAGGTCCTGCGGATCAGTTTTGACCGGCCCGGTGACGCCGACCTAGTCGTCTACGCCGAGAGAGTCATCGACAGGCTCGTGGAGAAGGGACTCAAGCCCGAAGGTATGCCGCTGCTGAAGGCCGCCGTTCACGAAGCCGCAGGACCTCGAGGTTTCACCGTCAAGGTCCTTAAACCCACCGACGACACCGCCGGGACCACCGAGGACATCAGCCGCCTCGCCAAGTGGAGCGGCGGCGAGAAGCTAACCGTATGCATCGCGCTTTATTGCACGCTCGCTGCGCTACGCGCCGCGCACACCGGCCGTAAGGGACGTTCCGGAGGGGTCTTGCTGCTCGACAATCCCATCGGCCGGGCTTCATCCGCCTCCTTGATACGGCTGCAGCGCAATGTCGCCGCTTCACACGGCGTCCAGCTCATCTACACCACCGGAGTGAAGGACCCGGCTGCCGTGATCCAGTTTCCCAACGTCATCCGGCTCGATAACCGGGAAGGACGCACCCACAACCGCCGCTACATCGTCCCCGAAGCCAGTTACGTCACCGGCATCCGCGTCGCGCACACCGACCACCCGTGGGACGGCGCCGAATGAACCAGCCGATGTCACCGCTCGCCACCGAGCTCGCCCGGCTTGTCATCCGGTTCCGCGGCAAACGGATCCCCGTGACCGATCTATTCGGTGAGGCCAGCAGGTTCGATCCTGGGTTGGTCGGCGATGCTGAAGGGCTGGCCAAATTCCGTAGCGCCCTCGGCGAACTCGAGAATGCTGAGAGGATCACGCTGCCGGCGCCGAGATCGGCTACCGGCTGGGATCGTCGAACTGTTCCCGCCATCCCGTTCTGGGTCATGCGCGTCGAACCGCTGACCGTCATGCGCCCGTCTCATTCTCCGCGTGTGTGGCCTCATCTGCTCGAAGCCGCCGGGGCCATCGCCACCAGAGCTGACGAACGGAAGATCCTCGATCGGGTCGCCACCTGGATCCGCGACGACCCATCCCCTGAGTTCGTCCCCGTCCAGGAACGCTCCCTGGAACTCTTCGACGACGAGAAGGCCATCGACGGCTACCTGAACAACCGACTCTTCACATCCGGCGCTCTCACCCTGGAGCTGCTGGCCTGCTTCCCGCCCGCCTTGCCGTTCGTATCCCAGCACGTACCGGGCGCCGGACCTACCGGACTGCTCGTCCTGGAGAACCGTGCTACCTACACGTCTTTTCTCACCGCCCTGCGCGACCTCGATCCAGCGGCGAGACCTGACCTGCACCTCGGCTGGGGTCATGGCAACGGCTTCGCACAAAGCGTCCTGAGCATCCCCTTGCTCGAACCGGCTCCCGACGTCGTGCATTACTTTGGAGATCTCGACCTCGCCGGGCTTCTCACCGCAGCCAACGCCGCCGCGCAAGCTGCCGCCGCAGGACTTCCGACGTTGCGTCCGGTTTCTTCCTGTTACCGGTTTCTCCTAGATGGGCCGTCACACTGGCGGAGCAACGATGCCAGCAACCAACGCACCAGCACTGACTACCGCGCGGTCTGCTCCTGGCTGCCTTCTGCGTTACGTCTGCGGGCGGTCGAGCTGCTCTCCACCCGCCTGCGTGTGCCGCAGGAACGGCTCGGCCTAAAAACGCTGCGTCGCCATCCACATTTCTGGAATGGCTTCGCTGTGGGCGAGCGGTGATAACTCAGAACATCGAGATGTGGACGTGGTCGATGTGGTTGGCGGTGTTGCCGCCTCGGTTGGACATCATCTTCCATCCGGCGCCGGTGCGGACGTCGTAGTACTTCTGCTGCCAGATGATGTACATGACCCCGAGGCGGTTGCCGTTGTCGATGGCCCACTGGGCGAGGCGGTTGCCGCGGTCCATGGCGTCCTCCGCGGGGACGCTGCCGCCGGAGCTCATCATGAAGTCGCAGGCCCGGCCGCTGCCGTGGTCGCCGGGGTCGCCGGGGCGCAGGCAGCCGTAGCCGTACGGCATGGGAAAGGTCTGCAGCACGAGGTTGCGCATGGTGATCGTGCGGGGGGTCAGGCCGCCGCTGCCCGAGGGGGTCTGGAAGCCGTACTTGGCCAGGAGCTTCTCGATCCTGACCCGCTGCCGCTTGAGGTCGGCGATGTCCTTCTTGAGTTTGACGATCTTCGTGTCGGCGGACTTCTCCGCGGCCTTGGCCCTCTTGATGAGGTCCTTGACCCGGTTGAGCTGGGTGGCGCGGCGGCTGGCCAGGTAGGACATGGTCGCGGCCTGGCCGAGGGCCAGGTTGGCGTCGCCCTGGAAGCTCAGCAGGTTGCCGTCGTCGAGGGCGCCGCCCATGTAGGCGGTCTGGGCGAAGCGCACGACGTCGGTCTCGGCGTTGGCCAGGGCGCGCCTGAGGCTCTTGGCGTTGGAGGTGGCCTTGCTGGCCTGGACCCGGGTCTCCTCCAGGCTCTGCACCTGGCCGCGGTAACTCTTGTTGATCGCGGCGGCCTCTTGGGTCAGCTTCTTGAGCTCGGCCTCGGGGCTGGGTTTGACGGCCCGCAGGGGAGCGGCTCCGGCGACGGCGGGCGACAGGAGTAGCACGGTGAGTACGGCAGCCAATGCGGCTGCGCGAGTCGGCCTCACGCTTCGCTCACCTCCGGAGCCCCCTCATGGACGGAGCGAAACTATAGAAGACGATCTTGAAGCTCGCCACCGGAACGAAGGAACTCGCGCACCATTGGTGAACTATCAACCTCTTTAGGGTGATTTAACCAACTACTGCGGAACATGTCACTCCTGTCACTCCGGAGAATCCTCGCACAGAACGCACCACTCCACTCGCGGGCCGAAGACGTCTCGGGCTCACGGCACGAGGGCGTCCCACCTCAACGCGTGAAGACATCTCAGCCCAAGGCGTGAAGACGTCTCAACCCGCGACACGGGGGTATCTCCGTCAAGGCGCGAAGACGTCTCGGATCGAGACACGAAGACGCCGGCCACCCTTGTCATCAGCGACAGAACATGATTCGGTCTCAAACAGCGGTGGGGCGCGTGGCGCCCTTCCCAGCGGATGAAACCGTCCGAGAATCGCGACTCTGGCCCGCCCACCAGGAGGCAACACATCATGCGCCAGCACGACACGCTCTTCATCGGAGGCGACTGGGTGGCCCCCGCCGGGACCGGCATCATCGACGTCGTCTCCCCCCATACCGAGGAGGTCGTCGGCCGGGTTCCCGACGGCACCCCCGCCGACATGGACCGGGCGGTGGCAGCCGCCCGCCAGGCGTTCGACCACGGCCCGTGGCCCCGGATGACGATGGCCGAGCGCGCGGCCGTCGTCGGCAGGCTCGCCGAGATCTACGCGGCCCGCCAGGGCGAGATGGCCGAGCTCATCACCCTGGAGATGGGCTCTCCGATCACCTTCTCCCAGCTGGCGCAGGCCCCGCAGCCGCTCGGCATGCTCCAGTACTACGCCGAGCTGGGCAAGACCTTCCCCGTCGAGGAGGAGCGCCCCGGCACCTTCGGCACCGTGACCGTCCGCCGCGAGCCGGTGGGCGTGGTCGCCGCCGTGGTCCCGTGGAACGTCCCGCAGTTCGTCATCATGATCAAGCTGGCCCCGGCCCTCGTCGCGGGGTGCACGATCGTGGTCAAGCCCGCGCCCGAGACCCCGCTCGACTCCTACCTGCTGGCCGAGATGGTCAAGGAGGCGGGCATCCCCGACGGCGTCGTCAACATCGTCGCCGCCGGGCGCGAGACGAGCGAGCACCTGATCTCCCACCCGGACGTGGACAAAGTCGCCTTCACCGGTTCCACCGCCGCCGGGCGGCGCATCGCGGCGATCTGCGGCGAGCAGCTCAAGCGGTGCACCCTGGAGCTGGGCGGCAAGTCCGCGGCGATCATCCTGGACGACTGCGACCTGCCCTCCGCGATGGGCTTCCTGTCGATCGCCTCGCTGATGAACAACGGCCAGGCCTGCGTCGCCCAGACCCGCATCCTGGCCTCGCGCAACCGCTACGACGAGGTCGTGGACGCGGTCTCGGCGATGGTGCGGAGCATGCAGGTCGGCGACCCGTCCGACCCGGCGACCGGCATCGGCCCGATGGTCGCCAAGCGGCAGCAGGAGCGGGTCGAGGGCTACATCAGGATCGGCATCGACGAGGGCGCCAAGCCGGTCGTCGGCGGCCTGGAGCGCCCCTACGACCGCGGCTGGTACGTGGCCCCGACCGTCTTCGCGGGAGCCACCAACGAGATGCGCATCGCCCGCGAGGAGATCTTCGGACCGGTCCTGGCGGTGATCCCGTACGAGGACGAGAAGGACGCGATCCGGATCGCCAACGACAGCGACTACGGCCTGGCCGGGACGGTGTGGACCGCCGACACCGAGCACGGCATGGACGTCGCCCGCCAGGTACGCGCCGGCACCTACGGCGTCAACCTCTTCATGATCGAGAACAGCTCGCCCTTCGGCGGTTTCAAGGGCAGCGGCCTCGGCCGCGAGCTGGGCCCGGAGGGACTGTCGTCCTACCTGGAGTACAAGTCGATCGCCCGCCTGGGCTGAGGCGCTCCGCGAGCGAGTCACGCTTCAGGTGTGCCCGTACGGCTCGTCACGAGCCGTACGGGCACATCGCCGGACGGACCGCCCAGCGCACCCCCGCGACGCTGGGCGACCATCCGACCACAAGAAGTATCTCCCACGACGGTCGCCGAGTGATGATTCGGGTCCGGTGGACTTCTCCCGGCGGATCTCATTCATCCGCTGTCGTGGTAGACGTCTTTTATCCGCGATTGGTTCGGGAAACGACGGAAAGAGTTTGCCGGGCGATCTCGAACTCCTCGTCCGTGGGGATCACCGCGACCCTCACGGCCCCGCCGTCGGCGGAGACGAGCGTGTCGCCCCGCGCGTTGCGTACCGGGTCCACGGCGATGCCGAGCGCCCCGAGACCGGCCAGCGTCCTCTCCCTGACCAGGGCGGAGTTCTCCCCGACGCCGCCGGTGAAGGCGATGACGTCGACCGTGCCGAGGACGGCGTAGTAGGCGCCGACGTACTTGCGGAGCCGGTGGCAGTAGACCGACATGGCCAGTTCGGCGTCCGGGTCGCCCTCGGCCAGCCGCCGCGTCACCGCGCGCATGTCGTTGTCGCCGCAGAGGCCGAGCATGCCGCTGCGGCGGTTGAGCAGCGCGTCGATCTCGTCGAGGGACATGCCTCCCGTACGCGCCAGGTAGAGGACCGCCGCCGGGTCCAGGTCGCCGCTGCGGGTCCCCATGACGAGGCCCTCCAGCGGGGTCATGCCCATGGACGTGTCCACGCACCGCCCGGCGGACACCGCCGAGGCGCTGGCCCCGTTGCCGAGGTGCAGGACGATCACGTTGGCCTCGGGCCCGCCCGCGAGGAGGGCGGCCTCGCGGGAGACGTACGCGTGTGAGGTGCCGTGGAAGCCGTAGCGCCGCACCCCCAGCCGCGCGGCCACCTCGCGGTCGATCGCGTACGTCGAGGCGGCCGGGGGGATCGTGGCGTGGAAGGCGGTGTCGAAGACGGCGACCTGCGGCAGGTCGGGGCGGAGCCTCCGGGCGACCTCGATGCCCGCCAGGTTGGCGGGGTTGTGCAGGGGCGCGAGCGGGACGAGCTCCTCGATCCCCCCGACCACCTCGTCGGTGATCAGCGTGGGCCGGGTGAAGGCCGTGCCCCCGTGCACCACCCGGTGCCCGATCGCGGTGAGCTCGGGAGAGTCGAGTCCCAGGCCGCCGGCGGCCAGCCGGGCCGCGACGGTCTCCAGTGCCGCCCGGTGGTCGGGTACCGGGGAGCCCGGCTCGCCGATGCGCTCCACCGTTCCCGAGGCCAGCCGCTCGGCGCCGGACAGGAGCCGGTACTTCAGCGAGGAGGACCCGGAGTTGAGGACCAGCACCCGTCCGGGAAGGCCCTCCCTGCCCGGCTCCCCGTCCCGGTTCGGGCCGCTCGAGCCGTTCGGATCGTCCGGGCCGTTCGAATCCTCCCGGCCCGAACCGGGACGGTGCCCCGGGGCGCCGCTCACGCTCTCGTCATCGCTCCGCCCGGAGGCCCCGGCCGTCCCGGCCGCCCGTGCGCCTCGCTCGCTCAAGGGGTGACCTCCTGCGCCTGTACGGCGGTGATGGCGACGGTGCTCACGATGTCGGTGACCAGGGCTCCGCGCGACAGGTCGTTGACCGGCCTGCGCAGCCCCTGCAGGACCGGCCCGACCGCGACGGCACCGGCCGAGCGCTGCACGGCCTTGTAGGTGTTGTTGCCGGTGTTCAGGTCGGGGAAGATCAGCACGGTCGCCCGGCCGGCGACCTGTGACCCGGGCAGCTTGGCGGCCGCGACCCTGGCGTCCACCGCCGCGTCGTACTGGATGGGTCCCTCGACCAGCAGGTCGGGCGCCCGCTCGGCGACCAGGGCGGTGGCGGCGCGGACCTTGTCGACGTCGGCGCCGGTGCCCGACTCGCCGGTGGAGTAGGACAGCATCGCGATCCTCGGTTCGACGCCGAACCGCTTCGCCGTGCGGGCCGAGGAGATCGCGATGTCGGCGAGCATCTCGGCGTCGGGGTCGGGGTTGATCGCGCAGTCGCCGTAGACGAGGACCCGGTCGGCCAGGCACATGAAGAACACCGAGGAGACGATCGAGGTGTCGGGAACCGTCTTGATGATCTGGAAGGCGGGCAGGATCGTGGCGGCCGTGGTGTGCGCGGCCCCGGAGACCATGCCGTGCACCAGACCCCGGTGCAGCATCATCGTGCCGAAGAAGTTGACGTCGGAGACCACGTCCAGGGCCGACTCGAAGGTCATGCCCTTGTGCGCCCTCAGCTTGGCGTACTCCTCGGCGAACGACTCCCGCAGCGGTGAGGTGAGCGGGTCGGCGACGGTCACGCCCGACAGGTCGAGGCCGAGGTCGCCGATCCGCCGCCGAACCACGTCCTCCCTGCCGAGGAGGGTGATGTCGACGATGCCGCGCCGCAGGAGGATGTCGGCCGCCCGCAGGATGCGGTCCTCCTCGCCCTCCGGCAGCACGATGTGCCGCCGGTCGGCCCGCGCCCGCTCCAGCAGGGTGTGCTCGAACATCATCGGTGTGACCCGCCCGGAGCGGGTCAGCTCGATCCTGTCGGCCAGACCGGCCGCGTCCACGTGCGCCTGGAAGTGGCCGAGAGCCGTCTCGATCTTGCGCGGGTTGTCGACGGTGAGCCTTCCCTCCAGCCCGGCCAGGGTGGTCGCCACGGTGAAGCTGTCCGCCTCGGCCGCGAGCACCGGCACGCCGGGCGCCAGACGGGCTGTGAGCTCCCGTACGGCCTCGCTGGGCCTCTCCCCCACCGTGAGGACGACCCCGGCCGGTCTCGCCGTACCGGCCGCCTCGACGGCCAGCGAGACCAGCAGCAGGTCCGCGCGGTCACCCGGTGTGATCACGAGCGCGCCGTCGACGAGGTGCTCCAGGAACACCGGGAGCGTGGCGCCGCCGAACACGAACCCGAGCACGTCGCGCAGCAGGCCGTCCTCGCCCTGGATCAGCTCGGCGTCCACCGCCCGCATGACCTGCCCGACGGTCGGCGCCGACAGCGACGGGTGCTCGGGCACGGCGTAACAGGGCACCGGCAGGTCGCACTCGATGACCGTGCCCTCGGGCACCCGGTTGGCGATCACCGCGAGCACCGTGCAGCCCAGGTCGGAGAAGACCTGGTGGCCGGTGCGCATCTCCGTCGCGATCTCCTCGGCGTCGTCGCCGTGCGCGCCCACCACCACGATCACCGGGGCGCCGAACTCGGCGGCCAGGCGGGCGTTGAAGGCCAGCTCGCGCGGCAGGTCGTCGGTGTCGAAGGAGCTGCCGAGCACCAGCAGGGCGTCGCACTCGCGCTCCAGCGTGTGGAAGCGGGCGACAAGGCGGCCGATGAGCTCCTCGGCGCCCCGCTCGGCGTAGATCTCCGCGGCGTCCTCGGCGGTCACCCCGGTCGCCGCGGCCGCGGGGCGGTATCTGGCCTTGATCAGCTCCAGGACCCGGTCCTCGCCGCCGCCGGTGATCGGCCGGAAGACCCCCGTACGATCGGCCCGCCCGGTCAGCAGCTCCATCAGGCCGAGTTCGACGATCTGCCTGCCGTCTCCCCGGCCAAGACCCGCAACGTAGATGCTCCGCATGTGTCCCTTTCCTCGCCGCTGCCCGTCGCCGTCACATCGGCATCGCCATCAGGTCAATCTTCACGAGGCATACGGTCAATCTTCCCGAGGATAGACACCCTCCGGGGGACCGGAACGGGCCGCGGCCCATCTCCCGATGCGACGGACCAGATCCGGGGTGGCCGCCGACTCCGCGTGGCCGAAGCCGGACTCGATCCACAGCTCCTTCGGCTCGTTCGCGGCCTCGTAGATCTGGTACGCGTGCTCGAGGGGGAAGAACCGGTCGGCGTCGCCGTGCACGACCAGGAGCGGCACCGGCGAGATCTTCGCGGCCGCCTCGTACGGCGCCAGCGGCAGCGGGTCCCACACGCCCTTCATGATCCGGGTGCGCTTGCCCAGCCGCGCGGCCAGCCGCCCCATCGGCCTCTCGATCGCCCAGTGCACCTGACGCATCGGCCTGGTCCCCCGGTAGTACCAGCGCGCGGGGGCGCTCACCGACACCACCGCGTCCGGGCCGCCCAGCACCCCCGCGTGCCGCACGGCCACCGCCCCGCCCATGGAGAACCCGACGGTCACGACCCTCCGGTAGCCGATGGTCCGCGCGTGCCGTACCGCCGCGTCCACGTCGAGGATCTCCAGGTCTCCCACGGTCGACCGGCCTCCCGAGCGGCCGTGTCCCCTGAAGTCGAACGCCACCACCCCGCCGAACCCGCTGAGCGCGTGGGCGATGCGGCGCGTGGCGCGTTCCCTGAGCGATCCGGTGAAACCGTGGGCCAGGACGATCCCGAGGTCGTCCGCGCCGCGCGAGGGGGTGTGGGCGGCGTCTATCCGCAGGTTGTCCCGAGTTTTCAGCATTACGGGAAACGACGGTGCGAGAGGCATGGATCCGAGCTTAGGGAGTGCCGGGGACCCGGCCGCACCCCGCCCGCCGCCCCTGCGCGGCCCGGTCCGCCGTACACGCCACGGGCCCCCGCAGGGGGGTCGCGAAGGTGTCCGGAGGGTGAATTGGCGCACTTCATCTGCCGGAGGCGTGAGAGCGATTGTCCGGATCAACTAAAATGGGAAGGCCGCACAGTCCGCGGCCAGCCTCCACGATCACAGAGTGAGACTCCATCATGCCTTTGAACAGCCGCGACGACCTGCGGAACATCGCGATCATCGCGCACGTCGACCACGGCAAGACCACTCTCGTGGATGCCATGCTCTGGCAGTCGGGCGCCTTCCGCGTCAACCAGGACGTGGACGACCGTGTCATGGACTCCAACGACCTCGAACGCGAGAAGGGGATCACCATTCTCGCGAAGAACACCGCCGTCAAGCACGGCGGCATGACGCTCAACATCATCGACACCCCCGGCCACGCCGACTTCGGCGGTGAGGTCGAGCGGGGCCTGTCCATGGTCGACGGTGTCGTGCTGCTGGTCGACGCCTCCGAGGGGCCGCTGCCGCAGACCCGGTTCGTGCTGCGCAAGGCGTTCGCCGCGAAGATGCCGGTCATCCTGTGCATCAACAAGGTCGACCGCCCCGACGCCCGGATCAAGGAGGTCGTGGACGAGGTCTACGAGCTCTTCATCGACCTGGACGCCACCGAGGAGCAGATCGACTTCCCGATCGTCTACGCCTCGGCCAAGGCCGGACGCGCCTCGCTCAACCGTCCCGAGGACGCCGGGATGCCGGACTCCGAGGACCTGGAGCCGCTGTTCGAGGTCATCAAGAACACGATCCCGGCCCCGGTGTACGACCCGACAGCCCCGCTGCAGGCGCACGTCACCAACCTGGACGCCTCGTCCTACCTGGGCCGGATCGCGCTCTGCCGCGTCCACCAGGGCACCATCAAGAAGGGCCAGCAGGTCGCCTGGTGCCGCACCGACGGCAGCATCCAGCGGGTGAAGATCACCGAGCTGCTGATGACCGACGCGCTGGAGCGCAAGCCCGCCGAGGAGGCGGGGCCCGGTGACATCATCGCGATCGCCGGCATCCCGGACATCATGATCGGTGAGACCCTCGCCGACCCCGAGGACCCGCGCCCGCTGCCCCTCATCACGGTCGACGAGCCCGCGATCTCCATGACCGTCGGCACCAACACCTCGCCGCTGGTCGGCAGGGTCAAGGGCTCCAAGGTCACCGCCCGCATGGTCAAGGACCGGCTCGACAAGGAGCTCGTCGGCAACGTGTCGCTGCGCGTCCTGCCGACCGACCGTCCCGACGCGTGGGAGGTGCAGGGCCGTGGCGAGCTGGCGCTGGCCATCCTGGTCGAGCAGATGCGCCGCGAGGGCTACGAGCTGACCGTCGGCAAGCCGCAGGTCGTCACCAAGGTCATCGACGGCAAGGTCCACGAGCCGGTCGAGCGGGTGACCATCGACTGCCCCGAGGAATACCTGGGGGCGATCACCCAGCTGCTCGCCGTCCGCAAGGGCCGCATGGAGCACATGACCAACCACGGCACCGGCTGGATCCGCATGGAGTTCGTGGTCCCGGCCCGCGGCCTGATCGGCTTCCGGACCGAGTTCCTGACCGAGACCCGCGGCACCGGCATCGTGAACCACGTGTTCGAGGACTACGAGCCGTGGTTCGGCGAGCTGCGCACCCGCAACAACGGCTCGCTGGTCGCCGACCGGCCGGGCCCGGTGACCCCGTTCGCCATGCTGAACCTGCAGGAGCGCGGCGTCCTGTTCGTCCAGCCGACCACCGAGGTCTACGAGGGCATGATCGTTGGTGAGAACTCGCGTTCCGACGACATGGACGTGAACATCACCAAGGAGAAGAAGCTCACCAACATGCGCTCCTCGACGAGCGACACGACGGAGACGCTGATCCCGCCGCGCCAGCTCTCGCTGGAGCAGGCGCTGGAGTTCATCCGCGAGGACGAGTGCGTGGAGATCACGCCGGAGAACGTGCGCATCCGCAAGGTCGTCCTCGACGCCTCGACCCGCGCCCGGACCACCGCCCGCGCCAAGCGGACCAACTGACACCCGCGGCACCGCTCCACCCCGTCCCGCCGGGCACACCCGACGGGACGGTCTCGTTCCGTACGCCTTTTCGTCTGTCTCGTTCCGTACGACCTCCGCATCCGTCTGGTTCCGTACGGCCTCCGCGTCCGGCTCGTCCGGTCCGGCCTCGCGCGAGACGGCTTCTTCCGGCACGCCTTCGTACGGCGCGGTTTCGTCCGGTCCGGTTTCGTCCGGCCCGGTCTCTTCGCCCGGTCCGGCCTCGCGCCGGGCGGCCCCGCACGGCACGGTTTTGCCCGGTGAGGCGGCGTGGTGCCCCCGGTACCCGCCCCCACCTGGGGTAGGAACCCTGTACTGGCCGCTTCCCGTCACCGCGGGGAGCCCAGGACTCGTACGGGGGGATCTCTCATGCTTCACAGAACCTGCCTCGCCCTGGCCGTCTCGCTCGGGACGGTGACGGCCGGAGCCGGCACCGTCCCGGCCGCCCAGGCGATATCGCAGATGTCGCATATCTCGGGGATGTCGTCGCCGGCGCCCCAGGCGTCGGCCGAGGCCGTCATCAAGGACACGGCCGGAAGGAACATCGGCTCCCTGCGCATCGACCGGCAGCCGGACGACAAGTCCAGGCTCGCGGTCGCCGTCCGCGGCCTGCGCCCCGGCTACCACGGCTTCCACGTCCACATGAAGGGCGTCTGCGACCCCAGGGCGATCGACCCGGTCACCCGCAGCCCCTTCGCCAGCGCGGGCGCGCACTTCACCATCCCGCCGGTCAAGCACAGCGGGCACTCCGGCGACCTGCCCAACCTCCTCGTCGCCGCCGACGGCACCGGCGAGACGACCGTCGTGACCGATCGCTTCCAGGTGGGGCAGCTCTTCGACGCCGACGGCAGTTCCATCGTCGTCCACGCCCTGCCGGACAACCACTCCAACATCCCCGACCGCTACCGCCACCCCGGCGGCACCGGCCCGGACGCGGAGACCCTCAAGGCCGGAGACTCCGGCGGGCGCGTCGCCTGTGGTGTGATCACCAGGAAGTAGGGGCTTCGACCCCTCGGGGAGCGGCAGGGAGGCGGGACCCCCTCGTCCCGCCTCCGCCGCCCTCAGCCGCCTTGGCCCCCTCAGCCCCCCTCAACCTCCCTCAGCCGCCGAGTTCGCGCTTGCGCCGCAGCAGGGCGGCGCGGTCGGCACGTGCCCTGAGCAGGACGGCCACCGCGAGCACGGCCAGCGTCACGGCGACGACCACCCCCGCCGCACCCGCCCAGGTGCCCCTCGCGGCCGCGACCACGGCCGTCCCCGCCGTCAGCAGGCCCGTCGCCGCCACCGCCAGCCAGGCGGCGATCACCCGGTCCAGGGCGAACAGCGGCGTCCTTCGGGTCAGCGCCCAGACCCCGTAACCGGCCCAGGTCAGGCCGAGCGCGACCAGCGCGCCGAAGGCCAGGTGCGTACGGCCCGGCAGTACGGGCTCGGTGGCCCACAGCAGGCCGATGAACAGCGCCCCGCCCAGGCCGCCGAGCAGTGCCACGACGTTGCCGATCCGGCGGCGCAGCGACAGCGGGCCCGACAGCCTGTCGATCATGTCATCGGGGTTCATGCCTGGTATCCCCTCTCCGTGAGCTGGTCGCGCAGCATGCGCCGCGCGCGGGACAGGCGCGACTTGACCGTGCCGGCGGGGACGGCGCAGATCTGCGCGCAGTCCTCCAGGGAGAGGTCCTGCAGGTAGAACAGCACGAGGACCTCCCGCTCCCTGACCGGTAGCGCCGACAGGCCCGCGAGCAGGCCGGCGCGGTCCACGAGGGTGTCGGCGGGATCGGCGGACACCCGCTCCTCCTCGGCCGGGACCTCGGGCCTGGCGTACTCCTCGCGGAGCCGGTCGGCCACCGCGCGCCTGGCGATCGTGAACAGCCAGGGCGCGAACCTGCCCGGCTCCTTCAGGCGCGGCAGCCCGCGCACCACGGCCACCCAGACCTCCTGGGCCACGTCGTCGGCCCGTGAGGGCCCCAGCATGCGCCGTACGTAGTTCCACACCGGATCGTGCCAGGTCCTCACCAGTTCGGCGAACGCCTCGCGCTCACCGAGCCGGCACCGGACCACCAGCAGTTCGTCAGTCACCCTGACCTCCTCGCCCAGGACAGTCGGGAAACCGGCACGGCAGGTTCACGCCTCTTCCGCCGTTCCTCCCGCCCGTCCTCCGAGCGGGCCCTTCACCGGTCCTCCGGCCGGGCTTTCCGCCAGGTTCTCCGGCCAGGCGCGGGAGCGGGCCCGGCGCGTCCGTCAAGGGCTGCCGTAGTACTTCCTCCCCGGCGCGGGACGCCCACCGTACAGCTCGGAAAGCGTCACGAACCGGTAGCCCCTGGCGGCGAACTCGTCCAGCAGCAGGGGAACGGCCTGGACCGTGGAACGGTGAGTGTCGTGCATCAGCACGATGGAACCCGGCCCGGCCTCGGTCGCGCGCCGGGCGACGACCGAGGGGTCCTGGTCACGCCAGTCGAGCGTGTCGACGTCCCACAGGATCTGGGCGAGCCCCAGCTGGCGGCTCTCGGCGGCGACCCTGGAGTCGGTCAGCCCGTACGGCGGGCGCATGAGGATCATCGTGACCCCGGTCGCCCGCTTGACGAGCCACTGGGTACGGCCCAGTTCCTCCCTGATCGCGGCCTGTGACAGCAGGGGCAGCTGCGGGTGGTCCCAGGTGTGGTTGCCCAGCTCGTGCCCCTCGGCCACCATCCTGCGGAGGGTGCTCTCGCCGTCCCCGAACGCCATGCGCCCGACGACGAAGAAGGTCGCCCTGGCCCGGTACCCGGCGAGGATGTCGAGCAACGGCTCGGTGTAGGCCCCCGGCCCGTCGTCGAAGGTCAGCGCCACGCACCTGATCCGCTCGCAGTCGATCCGGCGCGCCCGGGGGGAGACGGGAAGGTCGTCCCGCGCCCAGTGCGACCGTATCGCGCCGGGTCCGAGCCCGGGGGCGGCGGCAGGGGCGGGGGCGGGCCCCGCGAGGACGGCGGGCGTCACGGTCGCCGGTTCCACCGATCCCACCAGGGCGATCGGGGAGGTGCAGCCCCAGATCGCGAACAGCGACGCCACCGGCACGGCCCACACCCGCCACACCCGCATGCTTCCCCCCGAAAGCGCCGCGGGGACGGCGAGCGGCCCGGCCGGGTCCCCCCGCAAGATCATGACCAGGTATTCCACCAGGATGGGACATCACCGGCCGATTGCCCGTACCGACGCGCCACTTCACGCCACATCCGGCGAGATGCGCGCCCTGGTGGCCATGTCTCATCCGATGCGGCCAGTTAAAGCCTTAAAGCTCCCAAGTCAGGCGGGCGATCAGTGGCGTCTCTCGGGAGCAGGGGGCCGGTGACGTCTCTCGAAGACAGGGGGACGGTCGCGGGTCACACGCCCACCCGGAGCGTCAGGAGCGGTCGGGCGTCTCCCGGGGTTCGGTCACGACCATCATGAACCGCAGCGGCGTGTCCCCCTCGTTGGCGTACCTGTGCGGCCGGTCGGCGCTGAACACGACCGCGTCGCCCGCCTCCGCGATGTGGCTCTTGCCGTACACCGAGAGGGTGAGACACCCCTCGAGGACGGTCAGCATCTCGCGCGTGCCCGGGGGGTGGGCGTCGCCGTCGTGGTGGTCGCCGGGGGCCAGCCGCCAGTCCCACAGCTCCAGGATGGCGGGCGCGTCGGTGCCGACCAGCAGCCGCGCGGTGCTGGACTTCCCGTGCGGGAAGGTGACGACGTCGGCACCGCTGACCACCCGCACCACGGGCGTGTCGGAGACCTCCACCATCCGCGCGACGGTCACCCCGAGCGCGTCGGCGATGCGGGTGAGCGTGCTGATGCTCGGGTTCGTCCTGCCCTGCTCGACCTGGACGAGCATGCCCCGGCTCACTCCCGAGCGCGCGGCGAGCTCGTCGAGGGTCATCTGCCGGTGCGCCCGCTGCGCCCGCACGTTGTTGGCGACCGCGGCGGTGATCGTCTCTGGATCCATGAGTTCAGTCTAGTGAACTTGTTTTGCACTCCATTGCACTTCATATATTGTCCTACCAGTGCAGTCTATTGAACCGAGGTGGAACGTGACGGCTGTGGTGCTGGCGACCGCCTGCGCGCTGGTGTACGGCACCGCGGACTTCCTCGGCGGTCTGGCCACCCGCCGGTCGCGGGTGCTCGCGGTGGTGGTCCTCTCCCAGGGCGCCGGGCTGGCCGTGATCGTCGCGCTGCTGCCGTTCCTGCCGGAGAGACCCACGCCCGCGGCCCTCGCCTGGGGCGCGGTCTCCGGGCTCTGCGGCACGGCGGGGATCGTGCTGTTCTACCGGGCGCTGGCCACCGGCGTGATGTCGGTGGTCGCGCCGATCACCGCGACCGTCTCGGCGGCACTGCCCGTGCTGTTCGGGCTGGCCGTCGGGGAGCGCCCCGAGCCGGTCGCGCTGGGCGGGGTCGTCCTCGCACTGCTGGCGGTCCTGCTGGTGAGCCGCGGTTCCTCGGACAGGAAGGCCAGCCGGGGGTACGGCCCGATCCTGACCTCGCTCGCCGCCGGCGCGGGTTTCGGCGGCTTCTTCGTCATCATCGCCCAGGCTCCGGTGGACGGCGGCATGTGGCCGCTGCTCGGAGCGCGCCTGACCTCGGTCGCCCTCATCGCCCTGCTGGCCCTGGCCACCGGCCGGGCCCTGCGCCCCGGGCCCGGCACGCTGCGCGTCATCTTCGCGGCCGGGGCGCTCGACATGGCCGCCAACGTGCTCTTCGTGCTCGCCCAGCAGCGCGGCATGCTCAGCCTCGTCGCCGTCCTGGTCTCGCTCTATCCGGCGAGCACCCTGCTGCTCGCCCGTCACTTCCTGGGAGAACGGCTCAACACGGTGCAGGTGGTGGGAATCGGCTTCACTCTCGCCGCGGTCGCGCTGATCGCGTCCGGTTGACACGATGTCGCGAACTGACTCTGTTGTGTTGGGGGCGGACGCTTGTTACGGTCATCCCCGTGCAGCCCGATCGGGCGTTCCTCGACTCCGGCGGGCCGTTCGCGCACACGGCTGTCGCGTACGGTTCCGATTCCGGCTTCCTGCGACTCGTCCAGCCCCTGATCGCCGGTGCCCTCCGCGAGGGCCGGCGGATCCTGGTCGTCGCGGGCGAGCGCGGGCTCGACCTGATCGGTGACGCCTTCGGCGCGGACGCCCGCCTCATCGACCGCCGCCTCGCCGGGACGTGGTACGCCCACCCGACGCGGACCCTCGCCGCCTTCCACGACTACATCCGGCAGCGGGAACGGCCGCTGGTCCTCGGGGAGCCGGTGTGGTCGGGCTGGACCGAGCGGCAGGCCCGCGAGTGGATCCGCTACGAGTCGGTGCTCAACGCCGCCTTCGCCGGGATCCCGGTCAGCCTGTGGTGCCTGTACGACGAGGCGCTGGCGCTCGACCACGTCCTGCACACCCACCCCACGGAGCTGAGCGGCGCCGGCCTGCGGCGGAGCGACCGCTACGTCTCCCCGGAGCGGTTCGCGCTGCCGGGAGACGACCTCCCCCTCCCCGACCCGCCCCCGTCCGCGGTGGTCACCGACTTCACCCTGGAGGAGCTGGGACGGCTGCGCGCGCTCGTCACCGACCACGCACACCGGGTGGGCATGAGGCGCGACCTGGTCGCCTCGCTCGTGCTGAGCGTCTCGGAGATGGCGGCCAACAGCGTGGAGCACGGGGCGGGACACGGCCGGGCGGCCATCTGGGCGGCCGGCGGCGAGATCGTGTGCGAGATCGCCGACTCCGGCGGTGGCGACCTGGACGTCCCGCTGCCCGGCTACCTCCCGCCCGAGCCCGGGTCGCCGCGCGGGTACGGGCTCTGGATCAGCCGCCAGCTCTGCGACCTGGTGCAGGTGCGCGGCGTGGACGGCGAGCTGAGGGTCAGGCTCCACATGACGCTGGAGTGACCGTCCCCCGCCGGACGGGAAGGCCGCCGCTCGCGCGTACGGCCGCGTGAAGCCGTCCCCGCCGGCGGGCGGACCCCGGGTGCGCGTACGGCCCGTACCCGAAGCGGGCACGGGCCGTACGCGAAGCCGGAAAGACGGGGGAAGGAGACGGAAGGCGGGAGAGGGAGAGGGGGTCAGGCGGCCTGGACCTCCTCGGACACACGGAGGCCGCCCTCCTCGCGGGCGTAGTCCTCGAGCATGGTGCGGAGCTGGCGCCGGCCCCGGTGGAGGCGGGACATGACCGTGCCGATGGGGGTGCCCATCCGCTCGGCGATCTCCTTGTAGGCGAAGCCCTCGACGTCCGCCAGGTAGACGGCGACCCGGAAGTCCTCGGGCAGGGCACGCAGGGCGTTCATGACCGCACTGTCGGGCAGCTGCTCCAGCGCCTCGGTCTCGGCGGACTTGAGACCGCTGGACATGTGGGACTCGGCGGCGGCGAGCTGCCAGTCCTCGATCTCCTCGGTGGCCGAGAGCTTGGGCGAGCGCTGCTTCTTGCGGTAGTCGTTGATGAAGTTGTTGGTCAGGATGCGGTGCAGCCACGCCTTGAGGTTGGTGCCCTCACGGAACTGGTGATACGAGGTGAAGGCCTTGGTGACGGTCTCCTGGACCAGGTCCTCGGCGTCGGCGGTGTTGCGGGTCAGACGCATCGCGGACGCGTAAAGCTGGCTGGTGACCGGCACGACGTCACGCTCGAACCAGTCCTGGCGCTGCTCTTCCGTCATCGTGATCATTGGACCCCCCTCGTGCTCTTCCCCCCACTACCGCCCGGCAAAGGTACGACGCACCCTTTCTGACGGCGTACTTGATGCTCGCAGGCACCTTGTAAGGGGGCCGTTAAAAGCTCTATGTGGTCAGGGGACTGATCTGTGGCTGTGCCAACGGCGGGTGCGACACGCTCTACAGCCGGACAAGTCTCAGTATCGTAACATCGTTCCCCGGATTCGGTAGAAGGTGTGTCCATCATCACATATGCCCAGGTAGGGGCACCTTTGGGGTTGGGAAAAACGTCGATCACCACCCCACCGAAACCCGCCGCCGAATGGCCGAAGCCAGCCGCCAGGTCGGGGCCCGCGCCCTGAGAAACTCCGACACCCATCTCCACGTCTCCCCGCTTCCCACATGTTGGGGACTTAATCTCCTTCCCAAGAGACGGGCCGGCACCCCCCTGTGGTTCACCCGGACGCCATCGCCCGGTCTCCTTCCCCCCACCGCCCGGTAGACGGCTCTCCACACCTTCTCCACGGCTTCTCCACGGCTTCCCCATGTCCGGCCGGACGGCTGGAGCGGCTCGCGATCGTCCGGCCTCTCGACGGCGCGGCCGCGACAAGCGACGCTTGCCGCGGCTCGCGGACCCACCGGCGATCACGCGCCGGGCAGAGGTACGGGCAGAGGGTGCCGGGCGGATCGGGCGGAGGTCAGGCGGCCTTCGCCGGGTCGACCTCGAAGAACTTCGCCAGGTCGTCGAGAATGGCGTGCGCTCCCTGGATGCCGACGGCGGTCATCCAGGTGGTGTCGTTGACGTCGTGCTTGACGCCCTTGAGCCTGCCCCACAGCGGGTTGGCCTCGAACTTCTCCTTGCCCGAGTCGACCGCCGGGTCCTCGTAGGCCGAGACGAAGATGTGCTCGGCGTCCAGCTGGGAGATGTTCTCCTGGCTGATCGGGACCATGACGGTGTCGGTCACGGTCGGCTGGTCCTCGGGGCGCGGGAAACCGACGTCCTTCAGCACCAGGCCCGAGTAGGAGTTCTCCACGTACAGGCGGACGGTCGGCTCGCCCGCGAAACGGGCGACGGAGACGGTGGGCAGCTCGCCGTCCTTGGCCTTGATGGACTCGCCGATCTTGGCGGCGCGGTCCTGGTACTCCTTGAGCTTCCGCTCGGCGAGGTCCTCCTTGCCCAGGGCCTCGCCCACGAGCTTGAGGTTGTCCTTCCAGATGGCCCCGGTGGTCTCGCTGAAGACCGTCGGCGCGATCTGCGACAGCTTGTCGTACAGCGCCTCGTGGCGGATCTTGGCGGAGACGATCAGGTCGGGCTTGAGCGCGACGATCCGCTCCAGGCTCGGCTGCTCCAGGGTCCCGACCGACGTGGCCTCCTTGGCGTGGCCGAGGACCGGGGTCAGATACTCGGGAAGCTCGTCCTTCAGCGTCCGGTAACTGGTGAAGCCCACGACGTCGGTCTCCAGGGTCAGCACCGCGTCGACGAAGCTCTGGTCGAGGGCCACGACCCGCTTGGGCTGGGCCGGGATCTCGGTCTCTCCCATGACGTGCTTCACCGTCCGGGGGAACGCCGCAGCGTCGCTCACCGCGGGAGCCGCGGACGCGCCCGCGGTGCCGGAGGTCTCCCCGGCGGTGCCGGAGGTGCTCGAACCGCAGGCGGCGAGGCCGCCGGACAGCACCACTCCCGCCACCCCGAGGGCCAGGGCGCGCAACGCTCTCATCTTCATGAATCCTTCCATCAAATTAAGGACAACCTTATTTAGCTTAGCTATACCTAAGCTGACATACTTACCCCGGGTCCGGCGAGAAAAGAGGAGGTCAGGTGATCAACGCGGTGGTCGTCTCGCGGCCCGCCCCCGGCGCGGGTCTCAGAAAGACCCACCGGCGCCGCCTTTTCGTCCTGGCCGGATTGCTCGCCGTCCTCGTGGCGGCGGTCGCGCTGAGCCTCGCGTTCGGCGCCAAACCGGTCCCTCCCGGCGACGTCTGGCACGCGCTCACCGGCCCCACCGGCACCGAGAACGACGTCGTCGTCCGATCGCTGCGGATCCCCAGGACCGCCATCGGCGTCATGGCCGGGATCGCCCTCGGCGTCGCGGGCGCCCTCATGCAGGGCCACACCCGCAACCCGCTGGCCGACCCGGGCCTGCTCGGCGTCACCCAGGGGGCGGCGTTCGCGATGGTCCTCAGCATCATCGTCCTGGGCGTCACCACCCCGTACGGCTACATCTGGTTCGGTCTCACCGGGGCCCTCCTCGCCAGCGCGGGGGTGTTCGCCCTCGGCATGGCCGGCGGCAGGGGCGGCCCCACCCCGGTGACCCTGGCCCTCGCGGGCACCGCGGTCAGCGCGTTCCTGTACGGGCTCACCTCGGCTCTGGTCCTCCTGGACGAGCAGGCCATGGACGTCTTCCGCTTCTGGCAGTCGGGCTCCATCGCGGCCAGGGGCGCGGACGTGGCCTGGCAGGTGCTCCCCTTCATCGCCGCCGGCCTGGTCCTGGCCCTGGTCAACGCGCCCGGCCTGAACGCGCTGTCCCTCGGCGAGGACGTCGCCCGCGCGCTCGGCCAGAACATCACCCTGACCCGCACCGTCGGCATCGCCGCCATCACCCTGCTCAGCGGCGCCTCCGTGGCGGCCTGCGGCGCGCTGGCCTTCATCGGCCTGGTCGTGCCGCACCTGACCCGGCCGCTCTCGGGCCCCGACCACCGCTGGCTGCTGCCGTACTCGGGCCTGGCGGGCGCCGCCGCCCTGCTCCTCGCCGACGTCATCGGCCGCGTGGTGGCCTTCCCGGGTGAGCTGGAGGTGGGCGTGGTCCTCGCCCTCGTCGGAGCGCCGTTCTTCATCATTCTGGTACGACGCAGGAAGCCGGTGCGGCTGTGACCATCTCCACCGCTCCCTCGTCAAGACCGTCCGCCGAAAGGCGGGCGCTGCGTGTCGGCCCCGCCTCCTGGCCGCTCCGGCCTCGCTCCACCGTCGCGGCGCTGGTCCTGCTGGCCACCACGGCGCTGTTCATGGCGCTCAACATGCGGCTCGGCGACATCCCGATGAGTGTCCTCGACGTCCTGCGCGCGGTCACCGGCGACGGGCCCGACCATTTCGTGATCATGGAGCTCCGGCTCCCCCGCGCGCTGACCGGCGCCCTCGTCGGCGCGGCGCTCGCCCTGGCCGGGGCGATCACCCAGGCCATCGCCCGCAACCCGCTGGCCAGCCCCGACATCCTGGGCGTCACCACCGGCGCCAGCGTGACCGTGGTCGCGGTCATCGTGGCGGCGGGAAACACCTGGGGCGGCACCAGCGGCGCCCTCGCCGAGGTGGGCGTCCCCCTGGTGGCCCTGCTGGGCGGCCTGGCCGGCGCGCTCGCCGTCTACCTGCTGGCCTGGCGCAACGGCCTGGACGGCTACCGGCTGGTCCTGGTCGGCATCGGCGTCTCGGCCGTCTGCACCAACCTCAAGTACTGGCTGCTGACCGTCGGCGACGTCAACGACAGCAGCCGGGCCCTGGTCTGGATCAGCGGCTCGCTGCACGGCCGGGGCTGGGAGCACGTGGTTCCGGTCGCGGTCGCGCTCGCCGTCCTCGTCCCGGCGACACTGCTCGGCACCCGCTCGCTGGGCGTGCTGCGCTTCGGCGACGACACCGTGACCGGCCTGGGCGTACGGATGAACCTCGCCAGGGGTGTGCTCATCCTCGCGGCCGTGCTGCTCGCGGCGACGGCGACCGCCTCGGCCGGGCCGATCACGTTCGTCGCCCTGGCCGCCCCGCAGATCGCGCTGCGCCTGGCGGGAGTGGCACAGCCGCCGCTGGTCGTCTCGGCCCTCGCGGGCGCGGCCCTCACCACCGGCGCCGACCTGGTCTCCCGGACCGCGTTCACCCCGATCGAGCTGCCGGTGGGCGTGGTCACCGCGGTCCTCGGCGCCCCGTACCTGATCTATCTCCTCATCCGCGTACGCAGAGAGGCCCGCCAGTGAGACTGCAAGCCGTCGACGTCAGCCTGGGGTACGGGGACCGCGTGGTCGTCGACGGTCTCGACCTCGGGATCGAGGCCGGGACGGTGACCACGATCATCGGGCCGAACGGGTGCGGCAAGTCCACTCTGCTGCGCGCCCTGGGACGGCTGCTCAAGCCGTCGGGCGGCGAGGTGCTGCTCGACGGCAAGCGCATCGACAGGATGCCCTCCAAGGAGGTCGCCAAGGTCCTGGGCGTGCTGCCGCAGGCGCCGTCGGCGCCCGAGGGCCTGACCGTCGCCGACCTGGTCGCCAGGGGACGGCACCCGCACCAGACCTGGTACCGCCAGTGGTCCTCCGACGACGAGTCCGCGGTCGGCGAGGCCCTGGCCATGACCGGCCTGCTCGACCTGGGCGACCGCCCGCTGGACGAGCTGTCCGGCGGGCAACGGCAGCGGGCGTGGATCTCCATGGCCCTCGCCCAGGGCACCGACCTGCTGCTCCTCGACGAGCCGACGACCTTCCTCGACCTGGCCCACCAGATCGAGGTGCTGGAGCTGGTGCGCAGGCTCCACGGGGAGCTGGACCGCACCGTGGTGATGGTCCTGCACGACCTCAACCTCGCCGCCCGCTACGCCGACCGTCTGGTGGCCATGCGGGACGGCAAGGTCGTCGCCGCGGGTCCTCCGGCCGAGGTGCTCACCGAGGCCCTGCTGGCGGAGGTCTTCGAACTGGACGCGAAGGTCATCGAGGATCCGGTGGCCGGTACCCCGCTGGTCATCCCCATCGGCACCCTGTCCCAGCAGCCCTCGCGCTGACCCGTCGCGCATCCGTCCGGGCGGCACCCGTCCGAGGGCGCCCGCCGGGGCGGGACCCACCCGTACCGCCCGCGCGTCCGCCCGCGACGCCCCGAGCCGATGGCGGGACGGGGCGGGCGACGCGGGGACTCAGTCTCCGAGGAGCGCGTCCACGAAGACCTCGGGGTCGAACGGCGCCAGGTCGTCGGGTCCCTCACCGAGACCCACCAGCTTGACCGGGACGCCCAGCTCGCGCTGGACGGAGATGATGATGCCGCCCTTGGCGGTGCCGTCGAGCTTGGTCAGGGCGATACCGGTGATGTTGACGACCTCGGCGAACACCTGGGCCTGGCGCATCCCGTTCTGGCCCGTGGTGGCGTCGAGGACGAGCAGGACCTCGTCGACCGTGGCCTTCTTCTCGATGACACGCTTGACCTTGCCGAGCTCGTCCATCAGACCGGTCTTGGTGTGCAGCCGCCCCGCGGTGTCGACGATCACCACGTCGGCCTTCTCCCTGATGCCCTCGGCCACGGCGTCGAAGGCCACCGAGGCGGGGTCGCCGCCCTCGGGGCCGCGTACGACCGCGGCCCCGACACGGTCTCCCCAGGTCTGCAGCTGGTCGGCGGCGGCGGCGCGGAAGGTGTCGGCGGCGCCCAGCACGACCTTGCCGCCGTCACCGATGAGGACACGTGCCAGCTTGCCGGTGGTGGTGGTCTTGCCGGTGCCGTTGACGCCGACCACGAGGACCACCGCGGGACGCTCGCCGTGCGGCGTGACGTGCAGCGTACGGTCCATGTCGGCGCCGATCTGGACGAGCAGCTGCTCCCTGAGCAGGGCGCGCGCCTCCTCGGGCGTCCGGCTGCCCAGCACCTTCACCCGGGTGCGCAGCTCCTCGACCATCGCCCTGGTCGGCGTCACGCCGACGTCGGCGGTGATCAGGGTCTCCTCGATCTCGTCCCAGGCGTCGTCGTCCAGACGGTCGCGGGAGAGCAGCTCCAGGAGCCCCTTGCCCAGCGTGCTCTGTGACCGGGCCAGGCGGGCGCGGAGCCGCACCATCCGTCCGGCGGACGGCGGCGGAACCTCGATCACCGGAGCGACGACGGTGACCTCCGGCTCCACCGGCTTGGCCGGCGGCGGCACGGTGGTCGTCGACGCGTCGTCGTCCACGACCGTGCCCCGGCCCGGGGCCTGCGCCTCCTTCGGGATCGACGGCGCCTGTGGCGGTTCGACCCGCGGCGGCGCGGTCTTGCCCCCCGACCTGAACAGCAGGAGCATGCCGCCCGCCGCCAACAGGGCGATGACAACGATGATCGCGATTATGCCGAGATAGGCTTCCACAAGAGCACAGTTTTCCAGACGCCCCGGGATGCTCCGACACCCCGGTGCTCCGGACCGGCTCGCGGTCTTTCACCAGCGGTCACCGTTCGGCCTCGCGAACCCGCGCTCCCCTTCGACCTCGCGACCTCACGAACCCGCGCTCCGCCGAAGAGCCCCTTTCCCTTTCGACCTCGCGAACCCGCGCTCCCCGGAGAACCGCTCCCCTCCGATCCCGCGAACTCCCGCTCCCCGACGATCCGCCTCCCCCCGAAAGCGGCGCGGATCCCGAACCCCCGGGGTCCCCGGCCCCCTCGACGGCTCAGACGGACTCGTGTTCCCTCAGGCGCTGGCTGATGACCTGGGTGACGCCGTCCCCGCGCATCGACACGCCGTACAGGGCGTCGGCGATCTCCATGGTGCGCTTCTGGTGGGTGATGATGATGATCTGCGAGGTCTGCCGGAGCTCCTCGAAGAGCGTGAGCAGGCGCTGGGTGTTGGTGTCGTCCAGCGCGGCCTCGACCTCGTCCATCACGTAGAACGGCGAGGGGCGCGCCTTGAAGATGGACACGAGGAACGCCACCGCGGTCAGCGACCGCTCGCCGCCCGACAGCAGCGACAGGCGCTTGACCTTCTTGCCCGGCGGCCGGGCCTCGACCTCGACGCCGGTGGTCAGCATGTTCTCCGGGTCGGTGAGCAGCAGCCTGCCCTCGCCGCCGGGGAACACCCGGGTGAAGATCGTCTCGAACTCGCGGGCCACGTCCGCGAAGGCGGCGCCGAAGACCTGCTCGACCCGGTCGTCGACCTCCTTGACCACCAGCAGCAGGTCACGGCGGGTCTTCTTGAGGTCCTCCAGCTGCGAGGTGAGGAACGAGTGCCGCTCCTCGAGCGCCGCGAACTCCTCGAGCGCGAGCGGGTTGACCTTGCCGAGCTGGGCCATCTGGCGGTCGGCCGCCCTGGCCCGCTTGAGCTGCTCGTCACGGTCGTAGGGGACGGGGTCTCCGTCGGCCGTCGGGATCGGCTCGCCGGGGCCGTACTCGGCGATGAGGGTGTCGGCCTCGACGCCGTACTCCTCCACCGCCCGGCCCTCCAGCTGCTCCAACCGGAGCCGCTGCTCGGTACGGGCCACCTCGCTGCCGTGCGCCCGGTTGACCAGCTTGTCCAGCTCGCCGGAGAGTTCCCGGACACGGATCCTGACGGCCTTGAGAGAGGCGTCGATCTGCCCGCGCGCCCGGTCGGCCTCGTCGCGCTCGCCGGCGGCGGCCCCCAGGGAGGTCTCCAGCGCGCGCAGCGCCAGCTCGGCGCCCTGGACGACCGCCTGGGCCGTCCGGGCCTGCCTGCGCCGCCACTCGCGGCGCTCGGCCGCCCTGGAACGCTCCTCGCGCTCGCGCTCGGCGGCGCGCGTCAACTCGTCGGCCCGGCCCTCGATGCCCCTGACCCGCTCCTCCGCCGTCCGCACGGCGAGGCGGACCTCCATCTCGTCCTGTCTGGCCGCCGCGCAGATCTCGGCGAGCTCGTCGCGAAGATCGGTGGTGGGCTCGGTCTCCAGCTCCTCGGAGCCGACGGCCGCGGCGAGCCGCTCCTCCAGCTCGGCGAGACCGGCCGCGTCGCGGTCGCGCGCCTCCTCGGCGGCCCGTACGCCCCTGGCCAGGCGCTCACACTCGTCGCGGGCCGCCTTGGCGGCGGCGCCCAGCCGGGCGAGCCGCTTGGCCACCGCGGCGACCTGCTGGTCGGCGTCACGCTGCCTCGCCCTGACCCGGTCCAGGGCGGCCTGTGCCGCGTTGACCCCGGCCTGCGCGTTCTGCACGCCCGTCTGGGCCTCGGCGACCCGCGCCTGGGCGGACTCGACCGCGAGCTGCGCCTCCGCCTCGGCCTCGGCGGTCTCCTCCAGCTCCGTTCCCGCCAGCTCGGCGGCGATCCTGGCCTCGGCCAGATCCGCGGCGGCCTCGTCGAGGGCGGCCCGCATCTGGAGCGCGGAGGTGCCGCCCGCCGAACCTCCCCCGGCGGTGTGGGTGCCCAGAAGGTCGCCGGACCGGGTGACGGCCCGCAGCGCGGGGCGCTGCTCGACCGCCTTCCTCGCGGTCGCGAGATCGTCCACGACCAGCACGTTCGCGAGCAGATGGGTGGCGGCGGCCCGCAGCTCGGCGGAGACCGTGACCAGGTCGATCGCCCACTCGGCTCCGGCCAGCGGCACCGGGCCCGGAGAGCCCGCCCCCGCCTCGGCCGAGGCGATGACGAGGGTGGCGTGGCCGCCGTCGTGGCCCCTGAGGAACTCGATCGCGTCGGCGGCGCTCTGCAGCGACTCCACGGCGACGGCCTCCGCGGCGGCCCCGAGCACGGCCGCGACGGCCACCTCGGCACCGGGCCGCACGGACAGCATGGTCGCCACCGGGCCGAGCACCCCGGCCAGGTCGGCGGCGAGCAGCGCGGCGGCGCCGGCGGCACCACCGGCCAGGCCCATCTCCAGCGCCTCGAACCTGGCCTCGAGGGCGGCCACCTGACGCTGCGCCTGCTGGTCGGTCTTGCGGGCGGCGGCGAGGGCGGCCCTGGCGGAGCCGAGCGCGGAGTTCGGGCCCGCGACGGCCGCCTTGGCCTCCTCGACCCCGGCCCTGGCCAGCTCGACGGACTCCCGGGCCTGCTCGACCGTCTCCAGGGCGATCTCCAGCTCCTCGGCGAGGGCGGGGTCGGCGGACGGCTCGGCACGCTCCTGGCCGTCGTGTTCGGCCTGGGCCTCCTCGGCGCGCTGCTCGGCCTCCTCCAGCGAACGCCGCAGCCTGCCGATCTCCTCCTCGGCGGCCCCCGCCCGGCTGCGCGCGGCGCCGACCTGGCCCCTCAGCCTGGCCAGGCCCTCGCGCCGGTCCGCGGCGGCCCTCGCCTCCGCGGCCAGCCTCCGCTCCTCGGCGGCGAGCGCGGCCTCGGTCTCGGCGCGCCGGGCCACCGCTCCGGCGAGCGACTCCCGCTCCCCCTCGAGCAGCTCGGCCAGGACCCGCTCCTGCTCTCGGACCTCCTCGGCCTCGCGCTCGAAGTCCTCGGGGTCGCGCCCGCGCCGCTCCACGGCGGTGTCGGTGGCGTTCCGGTGCCGCTCGGCGGCGAGCCCGGCCAGACCCCTGAGGCGCTCGCGGAGGGAGGAGAGGCGGAAGAACGCCTCCTGGGCGGCGGCCAGGCGCGGCTGGGCCTCGGCCTCGGCGGCCTCCAACTCGGACTCGGCGACCTGGCCCTGCTCCAGCTCGACCTCCACCGCGGCGCGGCGGGTGAGGACGGCGGCCTCGTCGGCCATCTCCCGTTCCAGGGTGGTCCGCAGGGTGAGCACGTCGTCGGCGAGCAGCCGGAGCCTGGCGTCGCGCAGGTCGGCCTGGATGACGGCGGCCTTGCGGGCGATCTCGGCCTGGCGGCCCAACGGCTTGAGCTGGCGGCGCAGCTCGGTGGTGAGGTCCTGGACCCGGGTCATGTTGGCCTGCATGGCGTCGAGCTTCCGCAGCGCCTTCTCCTTGCGCTTGCGGTGCTTCAGGACGCCCGCGGCCTCCTCGATGAACGCCCTGCGCTCCTCGGGCCCCGCGTGCAGCACCTGGTCGAGCTGGCCCTGCCCGACGATGACGTGCATCTCGCGGCCGATGCCGGAGTCGGACAGCAGCTCCTGGATGTCGAGCAGGCGGCAGATGTCACCGTTGATGGCGTACTCGCTCTGGCCCGCCCGGAACATCAGGCGGCTGATCGTCACCTCGGTGTAGTCGATCGGGAGCATGCCGTCGGTGTTGTCGATGGTCAGCGTGACCTCGGCGCGTCCCAGCGGGGCCCGCGAGGAGGTGCCGGCGAAGATGACGTCCTCCATCTTGCCGCCGCGCAGCGACTTGGCGCTGTGCTCGCCCATCACCCAGGCCAGGGCGTCGACCACGTTGGACTTGCCGGATCCGTTGGGGCCGACGACGGCGGTGATGCCCGGTTCGAACCGGAGCGTGGTGGCGGAGGCGAAGGATTTGAACCCGCGCAGGGTAAGGGTCTTGAGATACAACGAAACCCCCCATTCGCGGCGCGGCCGCGCCGGCCGGCGTGTCGCACGCCGTGTCCCGGGCGCCGGTGAACGCGTCTTGCCTTGTCAGCCCACGGTCAGCCCACGGCTTCGGTCACGCGGGAAGACTACCGTTCTTCACCCGCGCCCGCCCGCGCACCGCCTATGGTGCCCTGCATGGACGCGGAACGCGGTGGGGGCGAGGCTCCATCACACCCATCGGGCGGCAGGGGTCACCTCAGGCGGCGCGCCTTCCTCGTGGGCGGCGGGCTCGCCGCGCTCGGCCTCGGTGGCGCCGCCCTGGCGGCCGGGCCGGAGGGCTTCCGGGACGCGTACGCCCAGATCGTCTGCGGCGCGGTCCCCGAGCCTCCGGTGACCTCGCCTGGAACGCTCCAGCGGAGCCGGGTCGACCGGCGGCGCGTGATCGTCGGGCTGCCGCCGGGGGCGGGGGACGGGCTCCCCGTGGTGATCATGCTTCACGGCGCCGCCGGTGACGCGCGCACGCCGTTCGACGTCTACGCGATCGACCGCTATCTGGCCGCGGGAGGCGGGCGCTTCGCCCTGGCCTCCATCGACGACTGGCCCTCCGCCGACATCCCGGGCACGCTGCTGCCGTACCTGAACACGAACGGGATGGACACCGCGAAGATCGGGCTGATGGGCTGGTCCGCCGGGGGCGCCGGGGCACTGAGGCTCGCCGCGGAGCTGGGCCCCGAGCAGGTGGGGGCGGTCGTCGCGGCGTCGCCCACGGTGAGCGCGGCCCAGGCGCCGCTGCGCGAGCTCGTGGACATCCCGGTCTGGCTGGGGTGCGGCGAGCGGGACGCGTGGGCCAGGCAGACCCAGACCATGCTGAAGGGGCTGAAGGCCCTGGGCGCCACGGCCGAAGGAGGGATTACCGAAGGGTGCCAGGACACGGCCTACCGCCGCAGGGTGTTACCCGAGCAGCTGGCCTTCCTGGCACGGCATATAGGACGCACGTGACGGTTGTGACGTGCGTAGCGATATGACAAGGGACGCCCCTACGAGGCGTCCCTGGACAGTGTGTTCCGCCCCGGCCCCGTTAGGTGAGGGCCGGCTCACGATCCTGCAGACGGTTGAACTCCTCGTCGCGGGTGCCGGCCGCGAGTTCGTCGTTCTGGGCCTGGAGCCGGGTGAGCTCTCCCTCGAGATCACGGATGCGCTGCTGGAGGCGACGCATTTCCGAGACCATACGAGGGTCGGGACCGCCGACGTGGCCGAGTAGAGCCTTCGCCATAGTAAAGGGTCCTCCACGCTGAGTGACCAGACTGGTTCGCGCACTTCTTTACCGCGGGAGGGGTGCGCGTGGTTCTTTATCAAGAGTCGCACCGGTGAGGGAGACGGTCAAGTTGAACGCTCCGGGTGGATGCACCAGCAGGCACTCTCGACGGTCAACTATACCTTATTTTGGGCGGTTTAGGGAAGCGGTCAGCGCTCGACAAAACCCTGGAGGCCGTCTTTGGTCTCGCTCCAGCGTTCGACGACCCCGTCGACCCGTCCGGGCGTGCTCCCGCCCCTGAGCAGGTCGAGCAGCATCGCGCACGACTTCTCGGGGCCCTGCGCGACCACCTCCACCCGGCCGTCGCCGGTGTTGCGCGCCCAGCCGGTCAGGCCGAGTTCGAGCGCCCTGGCCCGCGTCCACCAGCGGAAACCCACGCCCTGCACGTGTCCCCTGACCCAGGCCGTCAGCCGTACGTCCGTCATGCCACGTCCCTTCTCGGCCTGGGCTGGCAGCGGGGGCAGCTGTAGGAGGAACGGTTCATGAACGACTCGCGGACGATCGGGGTGCCGCACCGGGGGCAGGGCTCGTCGCGCCGGCCGTAAACCGCGAGGGAACGGTCGAAGTAACCGCTCTCGCCATTGACATTCACGTAAAGACTGTCGAAGGATGTGCCGCCCTCGGACAGGGCGGCGGACATCACCTCCCGGGCCGCGGCCAGCAGCTCGACCACCTTCGGCCGGGTCAGCGTCGCGGTGGGGCGGGCGCCGTGCAGCCCGGCCCGCCAGAGGGCCTCGTCGGCGTAGATGTTGCCGACACCGCTGATCAGCGACTGGTCCAGGAGCGCCCGCTTGACCTCGGTCTGGCGGGCGCGCAGCCGGTGGGCGAAGCCGTCGTCGTCGAAGTTCTTCTCGAACGGGTCGGCGGCGATGTGCGCGATCGGCTCGGGCACCGCGCGGCCACCGGCCTGTGTCATGCCGGTCACCAGCACGTGGCCGAAGGTCCGCTGGTCGACGAAGCGCAGCTCGGGACCGCCGTCGGTGAAGCCGATCCGGACCCGCAGGTGCCTCTCCGGCGCCGAGTCCGGCTCCACGACCAGCAGCTGGCCGCTCATCCCGAGGTGCGCCAGGATCGCGTCGGAGCCGCCCAGGGGCAGCCAGAGGTATTTGCCCCTGCGCTCGGCGGGACCGACCGTGCGGCCCTCCATGCGGGCGGAGAACTCCACGGCGCCGGGGACGTGCCGCCTGATCGCCCTCGGGTGGAGCACCTCGGCGCGGGCGACGACCCGGCCGGAGACCCACCGCTCCAGGCCGCGGCGTACCACCTCGACCTCCGGCAACTCGGGCATGCGTCCCTCCTCGGGCGACTCGGCCGGCCGGTCAGCTGGCCTCGCGCCTCTCGCGGTCCTCGCGGATGCGGTTCCAGGCGGCCTCGGCGGCCTGCTGCTCGGCCTCCTTCTTCGAGCGTCCGGACCCCGAGCCGTACGCCTCGCCGCCGACGCGGACGACCGCGGTGAAGGACTTGGCGTGGTCGGGGCCGCTCTCCTCGACATGGTATTCGGGCACGCCGAGCGACTCGGACGCGGTGAGCTCCTGCAGGGAGGTCTTCCAGTCGAGTCCGGCGCCGAGCGAGGCGGACCGGGTGATGAGCGGGTCGAAGAGCAGGTGGACGACGCGGAACGCCTCGTCCAGGCCCCTGTTGACGTAGACCGCGCCGATGAGCGCCTCGAGGGTGTCGGCGAGGATCGAGGACTTGTCGCGACCCCCCGTACCCTCCTCGCCCCGGCCGAGCCGCAGGAAGCGGCCCAGGCCCAGCGAGCGGGCCACGTCGGCGAGGGCGCGCATGTTAACCACCGCGGCCCTGAGCTTGGCCAGCTGCCCCTCGGGCAGGTCCGGGTGGTTGCGGTAGAGGGTGTCGGTGACGACCAGGCCGAGCACCGAGTCGCCGAGGAACTCCAGGCGCTCGTTGGTCGGCAGGCCGCCGTTCTCGTACGCGTAGGAGCGGTGCGTCAGCGCCCGCTCCAGGATGGCGACGTCAAGGCGCACCAGAAGGAGGCGCTCCAGCTCTTCCTTGACGAACTCGACGGCGACAGGCTTGACGCTCGTACCCACGGCTTCTCCTCGCACGTTCTCTCAGCGAATGCGCGATGGCGAAGGAAGGAACGAGAGATGCCCGAAGATGTGGTGGGCGCCGGGAGGGCACGCGTTCTACCGCGAACCCCGGCGTCCACCACAGCCGCGGGCGGACCGCCATCGCAGGGGGTGCAGACGGTGACGCCGACCGGGGCCCGTGGAGGACCCGGCCGGCATCCGTCGGTCAGAATGCGATCAGGCGGAGGGCTCGATCACCTGACGGCGGTTGTAAGTGCCGCAGGTCGGACACGCCACGTGCGGACGCTTCGGCGAGCGGCACTGGGGGCAGCTCACGAGCGAAACCGCGGCGGCCTTCCACTGCGACCTGCGGGAGCGAGTATTGCTCCGCGACATCTTGCGCTTGGGGACAGCCACGTCAGCTCTCCTGATCGTTGTTATGTTCCGGAATCAGACCTTGCAGCTTCGCCCAGCGGGCGTCGACAACCTCGTGGCCGTGGTCAGGCTCGGCATCGGCCAGCCTGACCCCGCACTCCACGCAGAGCCCGGTGCAGTCTTCGCTGCAAACCGGGCTCAACGGCAGTGTGAGCACCACCGCGTCGCGAAACACGGGTTCGAGGTCGAGAAGCTCACCGTCGAGAAGCGAGTCACTCTCGGCAGCATCCTCTGCCGAGTAGAAGAACAGCTCCTGGAAGTCCACCTCGGTTCGTGAGATGACCGGTTCCAGGCAGCGTGCGCACTCCCCCCGCAGCGGGGCTTGCGCAGTGCCCGTGACGAGCACACCCTCCATGACCGCCTCAAGCCGGATGTCCAGCTCGACGTCGGCGTCCTTGGGGACGCCGATCATGTCGACGCCGATGTCCGCCGGTGCCGGGAGAACGAGATTCATCCTGCGCATCGACCCTGGTCGCCGCCCCAGGTCATGGGTCGAGATCACCCATGGGGCTCGGGGGTCAAGGTGCTGAGTCATTCCGCTCTCATTAGGCATGGCGCATCATCGCCGTCGTGCAAGGCCGAAATAAGAGAATAGCAGGGCCTAGCCCCTGAGCCGTTCGACCAGGAGTTCCTGCACAAGATCAGGTACCAGCCCGGCCACGTTCCCGCCGTACTTGACGATCTCCTTGATCCGGCTGGACGACAGGAAGGAGACCTCGGGGCCGGTGGCCATGAACAGGGTCTCCACCCCGGACATCCGGTAGTTGAGCTGCGCCATCTGGAGCTCGTAGTCGAAGTCGCTGACCGCGCGCAGGCCCTTCACGATGGCGGGGATCTCCTGCTGCCTGCAGTAGTCGACCAGGAGGCCGTGGAACTTGTCCACGCGGACGTTCCCGTACTCCTTGGTGACCGTCTGGAGCGTCTGGATGCGCTCCTCCACCGTGAACAGGCTCTTCTTCTCGATATTGATCAGTACGGCCACGACGACCTCGTCGTACTGCCGGGAAGCCCGGCCGATGATGTCCAGATGACCGTTCGTGACGGGATCGAACGATCCCGGACAGACAACGCGACGCAAGGTGGACCCCCTGCTCTAAGGATTCCCGGAGGCGCGACCGTACCAAACGGACGCTTCGCCGTAACGACGGACCCTCTCCTCTTCGTACCCAGAGGGCCAGACCAGATCCTTCCCCCTGCTCTCCCGCTCCACGGCGACCAGCGCGTCCTCGGCCAGCCAGCCCCGGTCGCGCAGCAGCCCGAGCACCGTCTCCACCTCCTCGGCGCCCAGCGCGTACGGCGGGTCGGCGAGGACGAGGTCGTACGGCCTCCCCGCGCTCCCTGCGCTCTCGACGCTCTCGGTGCCCTGGGCGTTTCCGGCGCCCCCGGGACCTCTGGCCAGCAGCCGCTCCACCCTGTCGGCGGCGACCTCCGCCCCCGGAAGGCCCAGCGAGGCGACGTTCTGCCTGATCGTCCGGATCGCCCTGGCGTCCGACTCCACGAGAAGCGCGTGGCCGGCACCCCGGGAGAGCGCCTCGAGCCCGAGCGCCCCGGAACCCGCGTAGAGGTCGAGCACCCGGCACCCTTCCAGCGGGCCGATCAGCGACCCCACGGTGGAGAAGATCCCCTCCCTGGCCCGGTCGCTGGTGGGGCGTGTCCCCCGTCCCGGCGGCACGGCCAGCCGCCGCCCTCCTGCGCTTCCCGCGATGACTCGGCTCACCCGGCCATCCTCTCAGTGCCGTTTCGGTGCCGGTCCCGCCGCCGTCCACGCTCCCGTCCCGAGGGCGCCGTGCGCAGCACCGGCGTGTCGCGACGCATCACATAACCGCAGGTCAAAAGGGTCCTGGTAGGTGATCTAGGTCAAGAGTGGGCAAGGAGTGGCGACGAAAGCGTAAGGGTCGTTCCGTCCGGTGCCGGTCCCTTGCATGATGATTCCTGCGGCCTCCAAGTGACCCAGGGGGAGGCCGACCGGCGTGATCGTGAGCCCTTCCGCACGCCGGTGCTCTCGGCACCTGACCCGGGAGTGGGCCCAAGCGGGGACGGCATTCGGGGGGAGGCCGTCCCCGCAGTTGGGCACCGGGATCGAGATCCCCGCCGAGCACCGCGGACAGGCGGTCCGGCCGGGCACTCCACGGCCTCGTTCCCTCAGGTCTTCTCCAGGTACTCGGCGCGCTCGTCCGCGAGAAGCCTGTCGATCTCCGCACGGAGCACGGGATGCCCCGCCAGCTCGGGGTCGGCCTCCAGCATGGCCTCGGCGTCCAGGCGCGCGGCGTGGATGACGTCCTCGTCGCGAAGGAGCCTGAGCATCTTCAGTGACGATCTGCGCCCCGACTGGGCCACACCGAGCACATCACCCTCCCTGCGCTGCTCCAGGTCGACACGGGACAGCTCGAAGCCGTCCAGGGTGGCCGCCACGGCGTCGAGCCGCGCCCTCGCCGGCGTGCCCCCCGGGGAGTCGGTCACCAGCAGGCACAGTCCGGGCAGCCCGCCGCGCCCGACCCGGCCACGGAGCTGGTGGAGCTGGGAGACGCCGAACCGGTCGGCGTCCATGATGACCATGACCGAGGAGTTGGGGACGTCGACGCCGACCTCGATGACCGTGGTCGCCACCAGCACGTCGATCTCTCCCCGGGTGAAGGCCTTCATCACCGCCTCCTTCTCCTCCGGCGGGAGCTTGCCGTGGAGCACCTCCGTACGGAGCCCGTGCAGCGGCCCCTTCGCGAGCGTCTCGGCCACGTCGAGCACCGCCAGCGGCGGCCTGCGCTCGTCGTCGGCCTTCGACATGTCGCCCTCGTCGCCCTCCAGGTCACCGATGCGCGGGCACACCACGTAGGCCTGGCGGCCCAGCTCGATCTCCTCGCGCAGCCGCGTCCAGGCCCGGTCGAGGAAGTGCGGCTTCTCCGCGGCGGGGACCACGTGCGTGGTGATCGGGGCACGGCCCGAGGGCAGCTGGGAGAGCGTGGAGACCGTGAGGTCGCCGAAGACCGTCATGGCGACGGTGCGGGGGATGGGCGTGGCGGTCATGACGAGCACGTGCGGACGACCGCCCCCGGCCTTCTCGCGGAGCGCGTCGCGCTGCTCGACGCCGAACCGGTGCTGCTCGTCGACCACGACCAGGCCGAGGTCGGCGAACTGGACGCGTTCCTGCAGGACAGCGTGGGTGCCGACGACGATGCCCGCCGCGCCCGAGGCCGCGTCGAGCATGGCCGAGCGGCGGGCCGCGGCGCCCAGCGAGCCGGTCAGCAGGGCGACCGCGGTGCCGCCGAACATGCCGCCGGCGGCCAGGTCCCCGAGCATGGCCGAGATCGACCGGTGGTGCTGCTGGGCGAGCACCTCGGTGGGTGCCAGCAGCACGGCCTGCCCCCCGGCGTCGACCACCTGGAGCATCGCCCGCAGCGCGACGACGGTCTTGCCCGCGCCGACCTCGCCTTGGAGCAGCCGGTGCATGGGGTGGGGCAGCGCCAGGTCCGCCGCGATCTCCTCGCCCACGTCGCGCTGGCCCTCGGTGAGCTCGAACGGCAGCCGCCCGTCGAAGTCGGCGAGCAGCCCGCCGGAGATCGCGGGCCGGGGCGTGGCGGGCCAGGAGGCCGCGGCCATCCGGCGCTGCAGCAGCACCGCCTGGAGCAGGAACGCCTCATCGAACCTGAGCCGCTTGCGCGCCCTGGCCACGTCGGCGTGGTCGCGCGGGCGGTGGATCGCCAGCAGCGCCTCCGACAGGCCGGGAAGCCGGTGGCGGGCGCGCAGCTCCGCGGGGAGGGAGTCGTCGAGCTCGCCCATCGTGTCGAGGACGACGCCCAGCGCCCTGCGGATCGCCCAGGGCGTCACGTCCTTGCCCGCCGGGTAGATCGGCACGAGCGCGGCGGCGAACTCCTCGGCGCCCGTCTCGCTCTCCTCGATCATCTCGAACTCGGGGTGGGAGAGCTGCCACTTGCGTTTCTCGCCCTGGCCGAAGGCGCCGACCTTCCCGGCGAACATGCCGCGCCTGCCCGGCTTCAGCCGCGTCTCCGCGATGTGGGACGTCTTCCCGAAGAACGACAGGTAGATCTTGCTGCCCCGGGCGTCGACGACCTCGACCTCCAGCCAGGTGCCGCCCTTGTTGCGCATCGGCCTGCGCATCGCCCTGGTGACCTCGCCCACCACGGTGACGTGGTCGTCGACCCGCAGGTCGTCGAGATCGGTCAGCTCGCCCCGCTCGGCGTAGCGCCGCGGGTAGTGCCGCAGCAGGTCGCCGACGGTGCGCAGGTCGAGAACGCTCTCCAGCAGCTTGGCCGTCTTGGGGTCAAGCGCCTTCGCCAGCGGCTCGTCGAAGCTCGTCACCCCCGTTTTCTACCGTGCCCAGGCGACAGAATTCACCCACCGCGGCTCACCCGGCCGTCCGGCACCGGCTCATTCCACCCCGATCAGCAGCGGATAGCCGCCCTGCCCGCCCTCGTACCGGACCACCTCGACGTCCGGCCTGGTCCCGGCCAGATGGTCCTGTACGGCGCGTGCGAGCCCCTCGGGGGCGTCGGCGCCCTCCAGGAGGGTCACCAGCTCGCTGCTGGAGGAGACCATGCGGCGTACGACCTCCAGCGCGGTCGCCTCCAGATCCGTGCCGATCAGCGCGGCGTCACCGTCGACCACCCCCAGGACGTCGCCGGGGGCGGTCAGGCCCGCGCTCGTCATGACCTCGCGGTCGGCCACCCACACGTGCCCGTGGCGGGTGTGCGCGGCGGCCTCGGTCATGGCGACCACGTCGTCGTCGAAGCGGCGCAGCGGGTCGTGGACGGCCAGCGCCGACAGGCCCTGCACCGAGGCCCTGGTCGGGAGGACGCCGACCACCAGGCCCTCCTCCCTCGCGATCTCCGCGGCGGCGGCCGCGACCTCGCGCGTGTCGCTGTCGTTGGGCAGGACCACGACCTCGGACCCGGCCTCGCGGACGGCGGCGAGCACCGCCGCCAGCGGAGGGCTGGAGCCGGGCTCGCGCCGGACGACCACGGCTCCCGCCTCCTCGAACACCGCCGCCAGCGCGGGCCCCGCGGCCACGGCCACCACGCCCCTCCCCCGCGCGACCGGATGGGTCCTGCCCGAGGCGACCAGATACGTCACCTTGATCCGGTGAGGGCGGCCCCGCCTCATCGCCGCCTCGATCGCCGCGCCCGCGTCGTCCACATGGACGTGGACGTTCCATAGGCCGTCCCCGCCCACGACCACCAGCGAGTCGCCGAGCGCGTCGAGCTCCTCCCGCAGTGCGGCGACCTCTTCCTCTCCGGCGTCCAGCAGGTACATGACCTCGTAGCCGGGCCCCTCTCCGCCCTCCCGGGCTTCCCGGGGGGTCTCCGGGACGATCCGGTGCGCCGGGGCGGGGATGTCCACCCTGCCGGTGTAGGAATCGGTGACGACGGCGGCGAGGCTCTCCAGGATGATCGTCAGGCCCGCCCCGCCCGCGTCGACCACCCCGCCGCGGGCCAGCACGTCGAGCTGCCCCGTGGTGCGGCGGAGCGCGGAGCGCGCCTCCCCCGCCGCCCTCCTCGCGACCGAGGCGAGATCCTCCCGCCCGTCGCGGACCGCCGCGGCCACGGCCGCCAGGACGCTCAGGATCGTGCCCTCGACCGGTCTGGACACCGCGGCGCGGGCCAGCTCGGCGGCTCTGACCAGGCCTCGTCCGAGGTCGGCGCCGTGCCCCTCGGCCTCCCTGAGCACCTCGGCGAGGCCGCGCAGCGCCTGGCTGACGATCACCCCCGAGTTGCCGCGGGCGCCGAGCAGCGCCCCCTGCGCGAACGCCCGCCAGGTGGCCTCGGCCCCGGCGTCGTCGGGCAGCCCGTCGAGCGCCTCGGCGGCGGAGAGCATGGTCAGGTGCAGGTTGGTGCCGGTGTCGCCGTCGGGCACGGGAAAGACGTTGAGCGCGTCGATCTCCTCGCGCGCCCTTCCGAGCGTCTCGGCGGCCAGCCGCGACCATCTGCGCACCGCGAGCGGGTCGAGAACCTGCAGCATTCCTGCCCTCCTGCTCCCCGGCTCCTGCTCGCGCCCGCCGGACGCCCTCACCGGGCTCCGGGCGTCTCCCGATCCGCTCTCGGCTCCACTGCCCCGCCCGGCTCTCCGGCGAGACCCGCCGTGGCGTGTCCCGGAATGCGCTACGGTTGCCTCCGGAGATTATCCCCGTTCGACCGTTCACGGCGGCTCGCGTTCGCGTGCAGGGCCGGACATCGGATATCCTCGTGTGGCCAGCCGGTCGTCCCGGCGTGCCCGATGACCGCCGCCAGTGCGGCGGATCGAGCCTCTCGACTGATATAAGGAGCGAACCGTGGCTTCCGTCTGCGACGTTTGCGCTAAGAAGCCGACCTTCGGCAACAACGTCTCCCACTCGCACCGCCGCACCCGCCGCCGCTGGAACCCGAACATCCAGCCCGTGCGCGCAGTGGTGAACGGCACGCCGAAGCGGCTGAACGTGTGCACCTCCTGCATCAAGGCCGGCAAGGTCACCCGCTAGCCAGACCTCCGCGAAGCCCGCCGTCCCACGCGATGGGGCGGCGGGCTTCGCCGTTTCCCGGCGGGTCTCCGTCCCGGTCCCGTTCAAGAAACCGTCCCGCTCAGGAGACGCGGCTCAGGAGAACGTCCCGCTCAGGAGACGCGCAGGCGCCAGGCGTGGTCGACGGGGCCGATGCCCGCCCCCAGGGGGAAGCCGTGTGCGATCGCGCCGGTGACGTACGCCTTCGCCTTCTCCACGGCGGGCGGGACGTCCTCGCCGAGGGCGAGGTGGGAGGCGATCGCGGAGGCCAGGGTGCAGCCCGTGCCGTGGGTGTGCCGGTTGTCGTGGCGCTCCGCGGTGAAACGGAACTCGCGCGTGCCGTCGGTCAGCAGGTCGACCGGCGCACCCGGCAGGTGACCCCCCTTGACGAGCGCCCACGCGGGCCCGAGCTCCAGGATCGCGTCGGCGGCCCGGCGCAGGTCGGGCTCGTCCTCGACCTTCACCCCGGTGAGCTGCAGGACCTCCCACAGATTGGGGGTGACCACCGTGGCGGTGGGCAGCAGGCGCGTCTTCACCGTCTCCACCGCCTCGGGCGCGAGGAGCGCGTCGCCGTGCTTGGAGACCCCGACGGGATCGACCACGACGGGCACGTCCAGCCCCGCCAGGACCTCGGCCACCGTCTCCACCAGTACCGGTGAGGCGAGCATGCCGGTCTTGACCGCCTGGGCCCCGATGTCACCGAGCACCGAGTCGAGCTGGGCCCGTACCGCCTCCGGGGGAAGCTCCCAGTAGCCCTGCACGCCGACCGAGTTCTGGGCGGTCACCGCGGCGATCACACTCATGCCGTGCACGCCGAGGGCGAGCATGGTCTTCAGGTCGGCCTGGATTCCCGCACCGCCTCCGGAGTCGGAGCCGGCGACGGTCAGCACGCGAGGGGGGGTCGAAACGGTCATGTTCCCCATCCAACCAGCCCCGCTCCGGCCCGCGAAGCGCCGGGGCGGGCGGCGCACCGGGTCAGGCGACGGCGCACTCTCCCTGGTCGCTCTGGCAGCTCTGCGGGATCTCCGCGTCACCGCTCGCGGTGAAGGTGACGACGAGCTCCTCGTCGGCCCCCAGACCCTCCGGTGACTCGATCAGCAGGCTGTCGCCGACCTGCTCCCAGTCGGCTCCGCTCACCGAGGTGACCTCCCCGCTGACCGGCACGCTCACCTTGAGCCGCTCGACGCTCTCGTTCGCGGCGACCACGAGCTCGACGGTGTAGGTGCGCGATCTCTCCCTCACGATGTCCGCGCCGACCGTGATCGCGGCACCCCCGGCGAGCGGGGCCGCACTGGAGGCCGTCTCGCTGGGCACGGGGTCGGGCCCGGCGCTGCTCGGGGACTGCTCGGGAGCCGGCGTACGGTCACCGGCGACGAGGGGCTGGGGGGCATCGGGGGTGGAACCGGGCTCGGGCTCGTCGGCGGACTCCTCGGAAGACGACGAGTCGTCGGTGTCCGCCGGCGCGCGGGTGGCCTTCCGCGTCGGTGTGGGCCGGGGGGTGGAGGTGCCCTCGCCTCCGCCACGGGTGGAGGTGCGGTCGGGGGCCGGGGTGGACCTCGTCCTCTCGTCACCCGGCCGCGGCGTCTCGTCGCCCGTCTCCGAGGGCTCGTCGTCCGGCGCCGGCTCCTCCAAGGGCTCCTCCACCGCGGGCTCGTCGGCGGTGTCGGTCTCCGGCACCGGCTGGTTCGACGCCGCCGCGACGCAACCGGCGGGCGGGCAGTCGGCGGGGCTCCCGGAGCCGGCCAGGGCCCGGACGCCGACCACGGTCCCGCCGAGCACCACGGCCACCGCGGCGACGATCAGCACCGTCTTCCTGATCCGCCCGCCGGGCCGCTCCTCGTCCTCGGGCCACGGGTCGAACGGGGTGGACTCCTTGGACGAGCCGGACGGCTCGGACTCCGAGCTCCATCCCGACCCCAGGAAACCCGTCCGGGTCTCGGTGGTCACCGACTCCTCGGGACGGAGTCGGCGCCCGATCGGCTCGTCCCCCCGACCTGGTTCCGGAGCGAACTCCGGCTCGCGTTTACCCCGGTCCGGGGAAGCCTCTTCCCCGGTTCCACCGTGGCGGCCCATATGGCCCCTTTCTCGAAGGGAATCTCGACCGCCCATCTTCATACCAGTTAGGTAAACGTTTGTCGCAATTTTCACAGATGTCGCAGGAAGTGGTAAGGATCACACCCGGAAGTGGTCCCAGCCTCCCCGGTCGAGCGAAAGGCCCTTGACCTGCACGCCTTCCCCCTCAATGACGTGACCCGCCACGTTCCAGCCCTCCGGGAGCCGTACGTGGGCCGGGAAGGTCGCGGCGAGCGCGTGGTCGTCGCCGCCGGAGAACACCCACTCCAGCGGATCGACGCCGAGCAGCCGGGCGGCCTCTCGCATCGCCGGCGGGAGGGTGAACGCCTCCGGGTCGAGGACGAGCGCGACTCCGGCCGCCGCGGCCACATGACCGAGGTCCTGCAGCAGGCCGTCGCTCACGTCGAGCATGGCCGTCGCGCCGAGCCCGGCGGCCTCCGGGCCGCGCGCGTAGGGCGGGCACGGGCGGCGGTGGGCGTCGATCAGCTCCACCGGCCCGGACAGGCCCGCGCGGAGCAGCGCGAGCCCGGCGGCGGCGTGCCCGAGGCGACCCGCGACGGCGACCACGTCGCCCGGGCGGGCCCCCGACCGCGTGACGGGTGCCCGGCCACCCAGGTCGCCCAGGGCGGTGACGGCGATCACGACGAGGTCGCTGCGGGTGATGTCACCGCCCGCCACGCTGGCTCCGACGAGGTCGCACTCGTCGCGGAAGCCGTCGGTGAGATCGTCCAGCCAGCCGGTGGTGGTGTCGGCGGGTATCCCGAGGCCGACCACGAGGCCGGTGGGGTCGGCCCCCATCGCCACGACGTCGGAGAGGTTCTGCGCCGCGGCCTTGCGGCCGATGTCGTAGCCACTGGACCAATCGCGCCGGAAGTGCCTACCCTCAATCAACAGGTCAGTCGTCACGACGACCCGCCCGTCGGGAGCGCTCACCACCGCGGCGTCGTCCCCGGGGCCGAGCAATACGGTCCTACCTTGTGGCAAACGTCCGGCAATACGTGCAACAACCCCGAATTCGCCGAGATCTCCGACTGTGATGACACACCTCCTGTTCATCACAGGGTACGGTGGCCCTTCGGCACTGATCCAATCGCCCGGGAGGTCGTTATGGTGCAGGCCTATATCCTCATCCAGACCGAGGTCGGCAAGGCCGCGAACGTGGCTTCGGCGATCTCCGGCATCTCAGGTGTCACGCAGGCCGAGGACGTCACGGGACCCTACGACGTGATCGTGCGCGCCGAGGCCCGCAACGTCGACGAGCTGGGGAAGCTCGTGGTGGCGCAGATCCAGGGTGTGGAGGGGATCACGCGTACGCTGACGTGCCCCATCGTCCATATCTGAGCCCACATCTGAGTCCGCGTCCGAGCCCGCGCGTGAATTCGTGCCCGGACTCACACGCGGGTCCTCGAATCCGTATCCGATCGTCTGGAACGTGACATGTCACTGCGGTTCGCCCGCCGGGCGGGGTGCGCCTGTGCCCTGCTGATCCTGGTGGGATGCGGCGGCGCCGTCCGGGTCGAGCCGCCGGTCCCCGATGCGCCCGCCGCCGCCGCGTGCCGGGCGCTCGCCGAGAGGCTTCCGGGGAAACTCGACGGCGCGGACCGGACGGAGTCCACTCCCGCCTCCCCCTACGTCGCCGTGTGGGGGGAGGCTCGCATCGCCCTGCGCTGCGGGGTGCCGCGACCGGTGACGATGTCGCCGACCGACCAGGTGCCCGAGATCGACGGGGTGGCGTGGTACGCCGACCCGGCCAGGCCGACGCTGTTCACCGCGATCGGCAGGGAGGCCTACGTCGAGGTGACGATCGCGCGGGAGCACATCCCGCAGAACGTGCTGGTCGCTCTCGCGGCCCCCATCAAGAGCGCCCTACCGCAGACCGGGTGAGCGTCCGAGCGCGAGCTGGATCAGCCGGTCGACCAGCTCGGCGTAGGGCACCCCGGTGGCGGCCCACAGCTGCGGCGCCACCGACATCGCGGTGAAGCCCGGCATGGTGTTGATCTCGTTGACGATCAGCCGTCCGTCGGGGGTGTAGAAGAAGTCGACCCGTGACAGGCCCTCGCAGCCCAGTGCCTCGAAGGCGCGGACGGCCATCGCCCGCAGCTCCTCGGCCGTCTCCTGGGGGATGGCGGCGGGCACGGACAGGGACATGTCGCTTCCGATGTACTTGGCCTCGAAGTCGAAGAACTCGTGGTCGCCGTGGACCAGCACCTCGCCGGGCAGGCTGGCCCTGGGCGCCTCGTCGCCCGGCGACTCCAGCACCGCGCACTCGATCTCGCGGCCCGTGACGGCGGCCTCGACCAGCACCTTGGGGTCGTGCTCGCGGGCGAACTCGATGGCCCGCTCCAGCTCCTCCAGGGTGGCGGCCTTGGAGATGCCCTGGCTGGACCCGGCGCGCGCGGGCTTGACGAAGACCGGCCAGCCGAGCTCCTGGACCTCCTTGAGCACCCGGCCGCGGTCGGTCCGCCAGTCGCGGTCGCGGATCACGACGTACGGGCCGACGGGCAGGCCGGCGGCGGCGAGGACCAGCTTCATGTACGCCTTGTCCATGCCGACCGAGCTGGCCAGCACCCCGGAGCCGACGTAACGGACCCCGGCCATCTCCAGCAGTCCCTGGATCGTGCCGTCCTCGGCGAAGGGGCCGTGCATCACGGGGAAGACGACGTCGACCTGGCCGAGCTCGACGGGGATGCTGCCGGGGTCGTACGCCACCAGCGAGCCGTCACCGGAGGCCAGCGCCAGCGACGCGCCCGCCGCGTCGACGGCGGGCAGCTCACCGCTCTCGATCTCGTAGCGCTGCTCCCCGGAGGCGAGCACCCACCGGCCGTCCGTGGCGATCCCGATGGGGACCACCTCGTACTTGGATCTGTCGATGGCCCCCAGCACGCTTCCCGCCCCGAGAATGGAGACGGCGTGCTCGGAATTGCGACCGCCGAAGACGACGGCGACCCTCGGTAGGGGTTCGTGCTGCTCACTCATGATGACCGAATGTACCCCCTGTTAGAGGGCAATCCGGCTGTTAGACGCGCCTACCTACCCGATGCGGGTAGTGAGTCGAGGGCCTGGGTGACGTCCATGATGAGATCCTCGGCGTCCTCCAGCCCGATGGAGAACCTGACCGCCGCCGCGTCGGTCCCCGATTCGTCACCGGGCCGCCGGTGGGTGGCCGAGGCCACGTGCGCGGCCTTGGTACGGGTTCCTCCGGCGGAGGTGGCGATCGAGACGAGCTTGAGCGCGTCGGCCAGGGCCACTCCCGCGTCGTAGCCGCCGCGCGGGGTGATCGTCACGCAGGCGCCGTATCTCGTGCCCTCGGGACCGGAGTCGAACAGGTGCCTGGCGAGCTGGTGACCGGGATGTCCCGGCAGCCCCGGGTAGTCGACCCGGCGTACGGCGGGGTGCTTGGCCACGGCGGCGGCGAAGACCATCGCGGTGGAGCACATCCGGCGGACCCGCAGCGGCAGGGTCTCCAGCCCACGGCGGAGCAGGAACGCGTCGTCGGGGGAGAGGGTGCCCCCGGTGTCGATCCGGACCTCGCGCAGCTGGGCGATCAGGTCGGGGCGGCCGACCGCCACGCCCCCGGCGCAGTCGTCGTGACCGCCGAGATACTTGGTCGCGGAGTGGATCACCAGGTCGGCGCCGTGTTCGAGGGGGCGGCACACGATCGGGGTGGCGAAGGTCGAGTCGACCACCAGCAGCGCCCCCGCGGCGCGGGCGATCCGGTAGAGGCCCCGGATGTCGGAGACGGCCATGGTGGGGTTGGACAGCGTCTCCGCGTAGATGATCTTCGTGTTGGGTTTGATCGCCGCCTGCACCCTGGCCAGCTCGCCGTAGCCGACGAAGTCGGCGCCGACCCCGAACCTGGCCAGCACGTTCGTGATCAGCGAGTGGGTCCCGCCGTACAGCGGGGTGGGGGCCACGATGTGCGCGCCCGCGCGCAGGAACGTCATCAGGACGGCGTTGACGGCGGCCATCCCCGAGGCGAACGCCTGCCCCGCCACGTCCTCGGGCGCCGCGGCGCCCTCCAGGGAGGCCACCGCCGCGGCGAAGGCGGCGGTGGTGGGGTTGTCGATCCGGCCGTAGGCGTAGCCGGAGCTCTTCTCGTCGAACACCTCGGCGTACTCGGCGGAGTCGCCGAAGCCCCACGCGGAACTGCGCCACACGGGAAGGCCGAGAGGGGGCTGCCGGGGCGTCTCGGGAGCGGGCAGGTGCACCGACCGGGTGTTCTCGCCCTTGCGCCTACGCATCCGTCTGTTCATCGACCACGCTGTCCGTTCACAGGCCGTACCGTTCCGGCTTGGGAGTCCGCGACATCAGGAGCACCCCGGCCTCGCTGGGGGGCATCGCGTCGTGGACGACGGCCACCACCACCTCGGTGATCGGCATCTCCACGTCGTGCTTTCTGGCCAGTTCGAGCACCGACTCGCAGGATTTGACCCCCTCGGCGGTCTGTTTCGTCGCGGCGATGACCTCGTCCAGCGTCATACCTCGCCCGAGATTCTCCCCGAAAGTACGGTTCCGCGACAATGGGGACACGCAGGTCGCCACGAGATCGCCCATGCCCGCGAGGCCCGCGAAGGTGTGCGGGTCGGCGCCGAGCACCGTACCCAGCCGGGAGATCTCCGCCAGCCCGCGCGTCATCAGCATCGCCCCGACGTTGTCGCCGAGCCCCATCCCCGCCGAGATGCCGACCGCCAGGGCGATCACGTTCTTGACGGCCCCGCCGAGCTCGACCCCGATGACGTCGGGGTTGGTGTACGGGCGGAACCAGGGCGGCAGGTAGCAGGCCGCCTGGAGGCGCTCCATCGCCCGCTCGTCCGTGCAGGCGACCACGGTGGCGGCCGGCTGGCCCCTGACGATCTCGCCGGCCAGGTTGGGGCCGGACACCACCGCGACCCGTTCCTGGGGCACCTCGGCGACCTCGCAGATCACCTCGCTCATCCGCTTGGTGGTGCCCAGCTCGATGCCCTTCATCAGGCTGACCAGCACCGCGTCGGGCGGCAGGTGCGGCTTCCAGCGGGTCAGGTTCTCCCTCAGGGTCTGGGAGGGCACCGCGAGCACCACGAAGTCGGCGCCTTCGAGGGCCTCGGCGGGGTCGGTGGTGGCGCGCAGCGTCTCGGGCAGCACCGCGCCCGGCAGGTAGTCGGGGTTCTCGTGCCGCCGGTCGATCGCCTCGACGATCTCCGGCTTGCGCCCCCACAGCGTCGTCCGGGTGCCCGCCCCGGCGAGGATCATGCCGAAGGTCGTCCCCCACGAGCCCGTGCCGAACACGGCCGCCTTGGTCATCGGTTCTCCTCGGGCGTGGGGACCCCCGCCTTCGAGCGGGGAAGGGGACGCGGCGCGGTGCCGCGTCCGGCTGCGGCGACGGCCGGGCCACCGCGGGTGTGGTCGGCGCCGTCCTCGCCGCCTGGCCGGCGGAGAGGCGAGACGCCTGTGGAGCTGGTGTGGAACCTCAAGGGATTTCTCCTGGCGGGCGACCGGCGGTGAATCGGGAACTCTCACGGGCGACCGTGGGAAGCCCCTCCTTCGGGGAGGGGAGGATGTCAACACCGTACGCCGAAGTCAGTTGTCGGACGGTCGCTTGAACGGCGTCTCGGGTGCCTTCTCCCCGCGGATCTCGGCCAGCTGGGCCGTGATGGCCGCCATGATGTCGGCGGTCGCCTCGCGCAGGACCTCGGCGGAGACCGGCTGTCCCTCGTGGCCCGCGTACTTCGACAGGTCGACCGGCGGTCCCGTCTGCACGCGGAAGGTCTTGCGCGGCAGCAGGCGGGGCCTCCTGGCGCCGTACGGCAGGATCTCCTGGGCTCCCCAGTGGGCGACGGGGATCACCGTCGCGCCGGTGGCCAGCGCGAGCCTGGCCGCGCCGGTCTTGCCCTCCATCGGCCAGAAGCCCGGGTCGCGGGTGCAGGTGCCCTCCGGGTAGAACATCACGCACGCCCCGGCGGCGAGCCGCCGCCGGGACTCCTCCAGCGAGCGCGCCGCGTCGGCGCTTCCCCGGTGGACCGGGATGGCCTGCAGCGCCCTCACCAGGGAACCGACCAGCGGTACCGAGAAGAGACCCGACTTGGCGAGGATCACCGGCCAGCGGCCGTGGTTGTAGAGGAAGTGCGCGACGAGGATGGGGTCCAGCCACGACAGGTGGTTGGTCACCATGATGATCCCGCCCGTCCTGGGCAGGCGGTCGCTGCGACGCCAGTCCTTCTTGACCAGGAGCCACGAGATCGGCTTGACGATCGTGACGGCGAAGGCCACCCAGAATCGCGAAGGCCATCCGGGGCGTCTCATGGGCTCCTCCATATGAGCGGGATGCGCCCCAAGTCTCCCGGTTGGCTCCGGGGGATGTCGAGGCGGGATGCTTAAGGCTATGTCTGCTTCGGAGAGCTCCGGCTGGACCCTCGTCGTCCCGGTCAAGACGCTGGTCGCCGCCAAGACCCGTCTGTCGGCCGCGGCGGGCCCGCACCGGGCCGCGCTGGCCGTGGCGATCGCCTGCGACACCGTCGAGGCGGCGCTGAGCTGCGCGCTCGTCGCACGGGTGATCGTGGTGACGGGCGACCCCGTGGCCGCGAAGGCGCTCGGCGAGGTCGGCGCGCACGTGGTCGGCGACCCGGAGGAGGGGCTGAACGCCGCCCTGCGGCACGGCGCTCTCGAGGCGGTGCGGCTGGCGCCCGGCGACCCCGTCGGCGCCCTCCAGGCCGACCTTCCCGCCCTTCGCCCCGCGGAGCTGGCCCGCGTGCTGACCGCCGCCGCGGAGTTCGGCCAGATGTTCCTGCCCGACGCCGCCGAGATCGGCACGACCTTCTACGGCGTACGGCCGGGGGTGCCGTTCACGCCGGGATTCGGCGGCGAGTCGCGGGACCGGCACCTGCGGCGTGGCGCCAAGGAGCTCTGCGTGGACGGAGTGGAGTCGGTCCGCCACGACGTGGACACCCCGGACGACCTGCGCCTGGCGCTGACCCTCGGCGTCGGCCCCCGCACGCTGGCGGTGGCGAGAAAGATCTCGGCGTCGGGCCCGGACGGAGGGCGAGACCCGGAGGACGGGGACGGCGGACCGAGAACGGACCGCGAATGAGACGAGGGCGGCGGGCGCGGGACGGGCGCCCAGGCGGGAGTTAGGCTGGGCGGGTGCAGGCGACGGTGCGGAACTTCGACCCGGCGACCCGGTCGGGGTCGGTCTTCCTGGACGACGGGACAGAGATCCCGTTCGAGGCGGCGGCGTTCGACGCGGGGCCGCTGCGGCTGCTCAGGTCCGGCCAGCGGGTCAACCTCGTCATGGACGGCGACGACGTCACCTACGTCACCCTCTCGACCTTCCCCGTTCCCGGGTAGAGGCCCCGTTCCCGGACAGGCGGCGCCGGGCACGCACCGGGGAGGTCCTCGGGTGAGCGGCCTCGCCGGGCGAGGCCGCCGGGAAAGCCGGACGCCCGGCCCCCCGTCGTGGGAGTCCGGGCGCCTGTGCCCGAGGCCTACCGCTTCTTGGACGCCTTCTTGCCGCCGGTGTTGACGAGTTCCTTGAAGTCGGAGCCCGGCCGGAACTTCGGCCCCCAGCTCTCGGCGACGCGAATCTCGGCCCCCGTCGAGGGGTTGCGGGCGGTGCGGGCCGGCTTGTGCACCATCTCGAAAGCACCGAACCCCGTGATCGAGACCTTGTCGCCATTCGCGACGGCGGTCTGGATGGCGTCGAGCACCGCGTTCACGGCCTCGGTGGCCGTCTTCTTGTCGCCCACCCGATCCGCGATGGCGTCGACGAGTTCCTTTTTGTTCATAAGGTTGCTCCCCCTGCTTACCGATGTCCGGGAGTGGGTCACGAGGCAGAAAACCCGTCTCACCCGATTTGTCACGGCGAGGGGTCTCATCACAGATCTCTCATCAACGATCACGATGAGAAACCCCTTGCCCGCTTGAAATTAGGGGACGGAGCCGTATGACTCAATCACCTTCCGCAATGTTTCCAGTGCTTGGCGTATCTGAAACCACGACATCAATGCTGAGAAGGAACAAATCAAGACGCCCGGCGGCGTGTTCGAGGTCGCGTTTGGCCAAATCGCAGATGGCCAGAAGACGCCGCGCGAGACGTTTTTTCTCCTCGTCGGGCACGGGCAGGGACCGGACGTGGCGGTGCGCCTCGCGCAACCGCCACGCCAGCTCGTGTTCTGAACTCGTCAGACGGTCGTCGGCAGCCATGGCTGCCGACCATTCTCGTATGCCCCTATGGCGTCGGCGTTGCGCAGGGTCAGCCCGATGTCGTCCAGGCCCTCCGTGAGCCGCCAGCGCGTGTAGTCGTCGATCTCGAACGCGGCGACCTCGCCGGCCCAGCGGACCTGGCGTTCTCCCAGGTCGACGGTGATCTCCAGCGTGGGATCCGCCTCCACCGCGGTCTGCAGGGCCTCGACGATCTCGCCCGGCAGGACGACCGGGAGCAGACCCATCTTGGTGGAGTTATTACGGAAGATATCCCCGAAGCGGGCCGCGATCACGACGCGGAAACCGTACTGCTGCAGCGCCCAGACCGCGTGCTCGCGGGAGGAGCCGGTGCCGAAGTCGGGTCCGGCGAGCAGGATCGTGGCGCCCTCGTGGGCGGGGTTGTTCAGTACGAAGCCGGGGTCCTCGCGCCAGGCGGAGAACAGCCCCTTCTCGAAACCGGTCCGGCTGACCTGCTTGAGCCAGACGGCGGGGATGATCTGGTCGGTGTCGACGTTGCTGCGGCGCAGCGGCACGGCCCGGCCGGTGTGGGTGACGAACGCTTCCATCGCGAGGACTCCTTACAGGTCGGCGGGCGCGGTGAGTTTGCCGGTGACGGCGGTCGCGGCGGCGACCTGCGGGGACACGAGGTGCGTACGGCCGCCCTTGCCCTGACGTCCCTCGAAGTTGCGGTTGGAGGTCGAGGCGCTGCGCTCGCCGGGGGCGAGGGTGTCGGGGTTCATGCCCAGGCACATGGAACAGCCGGCCTCGCGCCATTCGGCGCCCGCGTTCCTGAAGACCTCGTGCAGCCCCTCCTGCTCGGCCTGGAGCTTGACCAGCATCGAGCCGGGCACGATCAGCGTGCGCGTGACGACCTGGCGCCCGCGCAGCACGTCGGCCACGGCACGCAGGTCCTCCAGACGCCCGTTGGTGCAGGAGCCCACGAAGACCGTGTCGACCTGGACCTCGCGGAGCGGGGTGCCCGCGGTCAGGCCCATGTACTCCAGGGCGCGGGCGGCCGCGGCCGGGTCGTCGGTGTCCTCGGGGCGCGGCACGGACGTCCCCAGCGGGGCGCCCTGGCCAGGGTTGGTGCCCCAGGTGACGAACGGGGTCAGCGTCGCGGCGTCGATCTCCACGACGGTGTCGAAGGCGGCGTCCTCATCGGTCACCAGCGACTTCCAGTACGCGACCGCGGCGTCCCAGTCCGCGCCGGACGGCGCGTGGGGGCGGCCCTTGAGGTATTCGAAGGTGGTCTCGTCCGGAGCGATCATGCCCGCGCGGGCGCCCGCCTCGATGGACATGTTGCAGACGGTCATCCGGCCCTCCATGGAGAGCTTGCGGATGGCCTCGCCGCGGTACTCGACGATGTATCCCTGGCCGCCGCCGGTACCGATCTTGGCGATGATCGCCAGGATCAGGTCCTTGGCCGTGACGCCGGGCGGCAGCTCGCCGGAGACCTCGATGGCCATCGTCTTCGGCCGGTAGGCGGGCAGCGTCTGGGTGGCCAGCACGTGCTCGACCTCGGAGGTGCCGATACCGAACGCGATGCCGCCGAAGGCACCGTGGGTGGAGGTGTGAGAATCACCACACACGATCGTCATGCCGGGCTGGGTGAGGCCGAACTGCGGGCCGATGATGTGGACCACGCCCTGGCCCGCGTCGCCCATCGGATAGAGCCGGACGCCGAACTCCGCGCAGTTCTTGCGCAGCGTCTCGACCTGCACCCGCGACACCGGGTCGTCGATGGGACCGCGTACGGTCGGGACGTTGTGGTCCTCGGTGGCGATGGTGAGCTCGGGCCGCCGGATGGGGCGATTGGCCAGGCGCAGGCCGTCGAACGCCTGCGGGCTCGTGACCTCGTGGATGAGGTGCAGGTCGATGTAGAGCAGGTCGGGTTCTCCTTCGGCACGTCGCACGACGTGCTGCTCCCATACCTTCTCCGCGAGCGTGCGGCCCATGTCGCCTCCTTGCGATCGGCTGTCCCACTCCCACTTGCTTTCTCATATGTCGAGACGGCAGTATCGGTGTATGGACAACTCTAGCGGAGTCGGCGTACTCGACAAGGCCGTCCTCGTGCTCAATGCCCTCGAAGCAGGCCCGGCGTCCCTCGCACAGCTCGTTCAGGCCACCGGCCTGGCACGGCCCACGGCCCATCGGCTGGCCGTCGCGCTGGAGCATCACCGGATCGTCTCCCGCGACACACAGGGCCGGTTCGTACTGGGCCCACGCCTGTCCGAGTTGTCCACGGCCGCCGGCGAGGACCGGCTGCTGGCCGTCGCCTCCCCGATCCTCACCCAGCTCAGGGACCTGACCGGGGAAAGCGCGCAACTTTACCGTCGCCAGGGTGACGAGCGGGTCTGCGTGGCCGCCGCCGAGCGCGCCAGCGGGCTGCGCGACACCGTGCCGGTCGGCTCGGCGCTGCCGATGCTCGCCGGTTCCGCGGCGCAGATCCTGCTCGCCTGGGAGGAGCCCGACCGCCTGCACCGGGGCCTGCGCGGGGCCAAGTTCACCGCGGCCACGCTGGCGAGCGTGCGGCGCAGGGGCTGGGCGCACAGCGTCGGCGAGCGCGAGCAGGGCGTCGCCAGCGTCTCGGCGCCGATCAGGGGCGCGGCCGGCAAGGTGGTCGCCGCGGTGTCGGTCTCCGGCCCGATCGAGCGCCTGACCCGCACCCCCGGCCGCCTTCACGCCGCCCCCGTGGTCACCGCCGCCGAGCGGATCACCGAATCGATGCGCCGCGCCAACTGAGGACCGGCCGAGGACCGGCCGACGGCGAGCGGCCACGTCACGGCGACCGGCGGCGAGCCGGAGAACCACCCGGCCGTCGGCGAGCGGCCCGCAGCGCCGGAGGACCACGCCGGCCGGTGACGAGCGGGCCGCCGGGCCGGACGGCGGTGCCGGGCCTCGGCGGCCGGATCACCTGGCGAAGGGCCGCGCCGGTTGACATCGGCCGACCTGAGGACGATATGAGGAGGCGAGCACCCCTGCGGCCCCCTAGGCTGGGAAGGTGACAGATCGCATCGAGGCAGCCGCGGCTGAACTGCGTCCCCTGCTCCAAAACTTCATCCTCTGGGCGCGTGAGAACGCACCCGGCAGCGATTCCAATCTGGTCGGCTCTGTCGCACTGTGGCACCGCCTGATCGCCTCCGACGACGTCGGCCGGTGGAAGCAGTCCGACCTGCGCACGGTGCTCCTCGATCGGATGCCGCAGGTCGTCGAGGACCCTGACGCCGCCGCCGACGGCATGGTGCCCGCGATCCGCGCCTACCTGACCTTCCTGTCGGAGTCCGACCGCCTGGCCAAGGGCTCCGCCTCGCTGGACGATCTGCTCGCCGAGCTCGACCGCCTCGAGGACGACTTCGTCGACGCCATGGAGGATCTCGTCGTCGAGGACGACGAGGACGAGGAGTACGACGACGAGGAGGAGTCCGAGGGGCTCGGCGACTTCGAGCCGTTCGCCGACGAGCTCTCCGAGCTGCCGACGATCCGGCTCCGCCCGGACAGCGAGCTGGCCGCGGCCACCCGCGGGACGACCCTGATCGCCAAGGCCCGCGACCTCGCGGTCTGGGTCGGGACCGAGCGCCGGGTGGGCGAGACGAGCCTGCTGGACGACGCCGAGATCGCCGAGGCCCTGGCGGTCCTGAAGCTTCCGGTCCCCGAGAAGGGCGGCGCGTCGCTGGCCGACTCCGTCCCCGCCCTCTGGAACATCTGGAACCTCGCGATCGACCTCGACTTCCTCCAGCCCGAGGGGGAGGACACCGTCAGCGTCGACGCCGACACCGCGGAGTGGCCCTTCGAGGAGGACGACGACGCGCTCGACGCGTGGATGGCGGGCCTGCACTCCATCGACTACGGCGACCCCGAGCTGGAGGACGAGGAGGCCACGATCGCCCTGTCCGGGCTGACCAGGGCGCTGCTGGTCCGGGTGCTGCTGGCGACGGGTTCGAAGCCGCTGGCCGAGCTCCGCACCGAGCTGGCCGAGGCCGCCGCCGAGTACGACGACCTGGGCGCCGAGGCCTGGGCCGCCGCCACCGCGCAGTACGGCGACCCGCTCAACCCCGTGCTCGACTGGCTGGCCGGATACGGCATGGTCGAGGTCGAGCACAACCAGGTGCGGCTGACGCCGCTCGGCATGGAGGGCGTGGTCCACCTCGTGGACGACGCCGACATCGAGCTGGACGCCCGGCCCGCCATCGACGCGATGACGGCCCTCGACCTGCTCTCCTTCGGCGCCGAGCTTCCCGAGGAGGAGGCGGACGCCGAGTTCGCGGCCTGGATGGAGCTGCGCGCCCCCGAGCAGGCCGCCAGGGACCTGCTGGAGGCCGCCGCCGAGGACGACGCGGACGCGCTGATCCGGGTCCAGGCGGCCAGCATGGTTGGCTCGCTCGGCGACGTGGCCGTGCCCGCGTGGCGGGAGGCCCTCGACGAGCCTTCCCTGCGCCCGTACGCGGCCACCCACCTGGCCCAGCTGGGCGTCGAGGACGCTCCCACCCCCACCCAGGCCGACACCCACTGGCTGATCCTCGACATGCTGACCATCTCCGCCGGCCTCGGCCGCCCGGAGTTCGTCAGCAGCCTCGACGACATCGGCAACGTGCCGAACCTGGTCAGCCTGCTCGAGGTGATCTGGAAGGTGCCGCACCCGCACCTCGAGGAGCTGCTGGAGGCGATCGGCAAGGCCCACCCCGACAAGCAGGTGGGCAAGGCCGCCAAGCGGGCCCTGTTCAAGGCCCGTTCGGGACAGAACTAGCCGTCCGGCCCGCTCCGGAGCCCGGGCGACCGGCTCCGGGGCGGGACCCGGCCCCTACCGGGAAACAGCCGGGGACGGCTGGAGGACGGCTGGAAACGGCCGGGACGGATCAGCCCAGCGGGAAGACGGCGCAGGTCGTGGTGGCGTGGGCGTACAGCTTGCCGTTGCCCTCACCCACGATCCGCGCCTCCGAGGTGGCGACGGTCCGGCCGACGTGCAGGGTCCTGGCCTCGCAGCGCAGCGGCCCGGTGTTCGCGTAGACCGGCCGGACCATGTTCACCCCGAGCTGGACGGTCGTGTACGCCTTGCCGGGCGGCAGCTCTGTCATGATCGCGCACCCGAGGGCCGAGTCGAGCAGGGTGGCGAGATAGCCGCCGTGCACGCTTCCCAGCGGGTTGTAGAGGTGCTCGCCGGTCTCCCCCACGAAGACCGCCAGGCCACGCTCGACGTGGGTTATCCGGAAACCGAGCGTGCCCGCGATCGGCGGCGGCGGGATGCGGCCGTCGACCAGCCGTTCCAGGAACTCCAGGCCCGACAGTTCCGCCAGGTCGGCGGGGAACGCCGGTGGCGTCCACGAGTGGGTCCGCGAGATCGTCGGCTGGGTCTCAGGGGTCGTCGGCATGGGCTCCACCATCGCGAGGGGTCGTACCCGGGTACGGATCACGTACCCCGCACGGTATTTGATCGCCTGCCCGCCGGGGAGGGCGATCCGCACTCCGGGGCCCGTCCGGGCAGGAAGCCCGGTCCCTGGTCGAGGGACCTCCCGGGCGGGGAGCGCGGCCCCCGTTCCGGGATCCGCCCAGGTGGGGAGCGCGGTCCCCGCTCCGGGATCCGCCCAGGCGGAGCGGGGTCCGCGCGGAAACGCGAGGGCGGAAACAGGAGGAGAGATCCGGAACGGGGGCGCGGGAATTTTCGAGGGATCCGGAAATGCGAAAACCCCGGAAGCGGTTGCTTCCGGGGTTCGCGATGTAGCCCCGACCGGATTCGAACCGGCGCTACCGCCTTGAGAGGGCGGCGTCCTAGGCCACTAGACGACGGAGCCTTGCGAGAGACAGTGGTAGTCCCGACCGGATTCGAACCGGCGCTACCGCCTTGAGAGGGCGGCGTCCTGGGCCACTAGACGACGGGACCCTACACACTGTCATCAGATTCGGAGGGGACCGAATCTGCGGCATCTTCCTGAGAAGATGCAGCTGGGGTACCAGGACTCGAACCTAGAACAACTGAACCAGAATCAGCCGTGTTGCCAATTACACCATACCCCACCGCGCTGGACCCCCTTGCGGGACTCGCTGGCGACTCCGAAAGAATAGCCCAGGTTGGGGGTCAAGACCAAAACGATTGCCTGCGGCCGAATCGCGGTATCACCGGGCTGCCGCCACGAAGGTCCACTGTGTAACGCTGCTGGAGAAGATCCAGCCGCATGTGAGGAGTTCCCACCTTGACCGACAACCCGTTCTTCACCCCCAGCGAGCTGCCCTACGGCCTTCCGCCGTTCGCCCTGGTCAGGGAGGAGCACTACCTTCCGGCCTTCGAGCGCGGCATGGCCGACCAGCTCCGTGAGGTGCGGGAGATCACCGAGAATCCGGAGCCCGCGACGTTCGCCAACACGATCGAGGCCCTGGAGCGCTCGGGGCGGATCCTCCACCGGACCGTGACCGTTTTCTTCAGCGTCTCGGCCTCCGACGCGACCGACGGCATCCGGGAGATCGAGACGGAGATCTCCCCCAGGCTGACCCAGCACGCCGACTCCATCCGTCTTGACCGCTCCCTGTACGCCCGGATCAAACAGGTGACCACCGATGACACCGAGGAGGCGTGGCTGCTGGAGAAGTACCGCGTCGACTTCGTCAGGGCCGGGGCCGACCTGTCGGAGACCGACCAGGGGCGCCTCAGGGAGCTCAACGAGGAGCTGAGCAGGCTCGCCACGACCTTCTCCCAGAACCTGCTGACGGCCTCCACCGCCTCCGCGCTGGTCGTCGATGACGTCAGACTGCTGGACGGCCTCCCCGAGAGCACGATCAAGGCGATCGAGAAGGACGGCTCGTACGTCCTGACGCTGTTCAACCACACCAACCAGCCCGCCCTGGCGGAGCTGACCGACAGGGAGACCCGCAGGAGGCTGTACGAGCTGTCCACGGGCCGGGCTCCGGAGAACTTCGAGCTGGCGGCCAGGATGGCGACGCTCCGCGCCGAGCGGGCGGCGCTGCTCGGCTACCCCAGCCACGCCGCCTACTCCGTCGCCGACCAGACGGCCAAGACCACCGACGCCGTCGAGGAGATGCTCGGCAAGCTGGTGGGCCCGGCGGTGGCCAACGCCCGCCGGGAGGCCGAGGCGCTGAGCGAGCAGGCCGGTTTCCCCATCGAGCCGTGGGACTGGTCCTTCTACGCGGAGCGGGTGCGCAAGGCCCGGTACGACTTCGACGGCGCCGACCTGCGCCCGTACTTCGAACTGGACCGGGTGCTGCGCGACGGGGTCTTCCACGCGGCGGGCGAGCTGTACGGGGTCACCTTCTCCGAGCGGGACGACCTGGCCGGGTACCACCCGGACGTGCGGGTCTTCGAGGTGTTCGACGCCGACGGCTCGCCGCTCGGGTTGTTCCTGTTCGACGCGTACGCCCGGCCCACCAAGCGCGGCGGCGCCTGGATGAACAACCTGGTCGACCAGTCGCACCTGTTCGACGAGCGGCCCGTGGTGATGAACAACCTCAACATCACCAAGCCCGCCGAGGGGCCGACGCTGCTCACGTTCGACGAGGTCAACACCGCCTTCCACGAGTTCGGCCACGCCCTGCACGGCCTGTTCTCCGACGTGCGCTTCCCCCTGGTCTCCGGGACGGCGGTGCCGCGCGACTTCGTGGAGTACCCCTCTCAGGTCAACGAGATGTGGGCCACCTGGCCGTCGATCCTCGCCAACTTCGCCAGGCACCACGAGACCGGCGAGCCCGTGCCCGCGGAGCTCCTGGAGAAGATGAGGGCCGCCGAGAAGTTCAACCAGGGCTTCAGCACCGTCGAGTACCTCGCGGCGGCACTGCTCGACTGGTCCTGGCACAAGCTGGCGGCGGGCGAACCCATCGAGAACGCCGCGGACGCCGAGGCGTTCGAGAACGCCGCCCTGGAGCGCGCGGGGATCGCCTTCGACCTGGTCCGACCCCGCTACCGGACCAACTACTTCGCGCACATCTTCTTCAGCGGGGTGGGCGGCTACAGCGCCGGCTACTACTCGTACATCTGGAGCGAGGTGCTCGACGCCGAGAGCGTCGACTGGTTCGAGGAGAACGGCGGCCTCGGGCGCGAGAACGGCGACCACTTCCGCTCCACCCTGCTGTCGGTGGGCGGCTCGCGGGACGTGATGGACGCCTTCCGCGACTTCCGCGGGCGCGACCCGCGCATCGAGCCCCTGCTGAAGCGCCGCGGCCTGCTGGTCTAGCCGGCCGGAGCCGTCCTTCGAAGGACACGGTCTGCCGGTATGTGCCTCGGCGCACCGCCGGGGTGCGGTTTCCCGCACCCCGGCCGGGGACGCAGATCCAATGCGCCGGGAGGCGGCCGGAAGGCATCGTGGACGCCATGAGACGACCGTGGAACAGGACGGGCGCCGCGCTCGTCGCCGGCCTGGCCGGAGCCCTGCTGCTGGGAACGACGGGCCCCGCGACGGCACGGGCACAGCAGGAGGAAGGCCCTGACGCGCGACAGGCCGCCCCCGTCGCGGCCTCCCCGATCTCCCCGGCCTCCCCGGCCGGAACCGGCGGGGACATGACGGTGCGTACCGACGCCGGGTGGGTGAAGGGCGTGCGGGCCGGCGGCCAGCGGCTCTTCCAGGGCATCCCGTACGCCGCGCCGCCGGTCGGGGAGCTGCGCTGGCGGTCGCCGCAGGCCGTCGCCCCGTGGCGGGGGGTACGCGACGCCGGCGCGCCCGGCAGCCGGTGCGCGCAGGTCGCCGACAAATGGGGGCTGCCGGGAAGCGAGGCGGAGGACTGCCTCTACCTCGACGTGACCGCGCCCGCGCCCGCGCGAAGCGTCGGGAACCGCCCCAGGCCGGTCATGGTGTGGCTGCACGGCGGGGGCCTGATGAGGGGCGCGGGCAGCGACTACGACGCCCGCAGGCTGGCCGGGCGGGGCGACGTCGTGGTGGTCACGGTCAACTACCGGCTGGGGATCTTCGGGTTCTTCGGCCATCCCGGGCTGGAGAACTCCGGTTCCTTCGGGATCGAGGACCAGCAGGCGGCCCTGCGCTGGGTGCGGCGCAACGCGGCGGCGTTCGGCGGCGACCCACGCAACGTCACCCTGGCCGGCGAGTCCGCGGGGTCGCACTCGGTGTGCGCGCAGCTCACCTCCCCCTCGGCGGCGGGGCTGTTCCACCGGGCGATCGCCCAGAGCAGCCCGTGCGGGGCGGGGAGCTTCGAGGGCACCCCGCTGACGCCGGTCCTGAAGGTGCCCCTGTGGCTGCCCAAGGCCTCCTACGAGGGCTACGGGCAGTATTTGGCCGCTCTGCTGGGGTGCGGCGACCCAGGGACCGCGTCTGCCTGCCTGCGGGGCAAGCCGGTGGCCGACCTGCTCACCGCGCCCGTCATCCCGCTGCCGGGGTACGGCAACGCGGTGTTGCCCGAGGATCCGGCGAAGGTACTTCAGGAGGGCCGCTTCCACCGGGTGCCGGTGCTGACGGGCATCACCCGGGACGAGGGCACCTTGTTCGCTCCGGCGCTCTTCGAGGAGCCGCTGACGGCGGAGGACTACGAGCTCAAGGTCAGCGCCAACTTCGGCACCGCGGGGCCCGAGGTCCTGGCCCGGTACCCGGTGGGCACCCACGACGGCCCGCCCCTCCAGGCGCTGGCGGCCATCATGAGCGACCTGGACTGGGCCTGGCAGGCGCGCGACACCGACCTGCTGCTCGCCCGGCACGTGCCGACCTACTCCTACGAGTTCACCGACCGTACGGCGCCCCCGCTCTTCCCGCTGGACCACGGGGTCAGGCCGCTCGCCGCGCACGGCTCCGAGCTGTCGTTCCTGTTCGGGGTCGGCTGGGAGTCCGCTCCGCTCACCCCCGCGCAGCGGCGGCTCGGGGACACGATGATCGACTACTGGTCGAGGTTCGCCGCCACCGGCGACCCGAACCGGCCGGGCCTGCCCGCCTGGAAGCGCGTGCGCCCCGCCGACGGCACGCCGTACGTGCAGGAGCTGGCCCCGGGAAGGGGCGGTATCAAGCCCTTCGACCGCGCCTCGGCCCACAACCTCGCCTTCTGGGACGAGCTCGCCGGGCGGGGGACGGGAGCCGGGCAGGGCGCGAAGACCGAATAGGGCACGAAGACCGCTCAGGGCGCGGAGCCCGGTCAGGGGTGCGGAAGGGAAGCGTTCCTCCGAGTCCCCTTCCTGATCTCTCTCCCGCGGCTCCGGCCACCGGCGGCCACCCGGTGGCCACCCGTGGTCGGTGACCGGTGACCGAAAGCGAAGGCCCGCCCCCGGCGAATGCCCGGGGGCGGGCCTTGTGGTTCGGCCTCGTCCCGTCAAAGCGTTCGGCCAGGCCTGAGACCCCGGCCCTGAGACCCCGGCCCGTCAGATCACCCGGCCGGGCCCGGAGCCCGGCTCGGATCCGCGGGGTCCGGTCAGGCCTGGAGCTTCGCGAGGGCGGCGCGGAGGCGCTCGGCGGAGCGCTCGCGGCCGAGGACCTCGATCGACTCGAACAGCGGCAGGCCCACGGTCCGGCCGGTGACGGCCACCCGCACGGGGGCCTGGGCCTTGCCGAGCTTGAGACCGTGTTCCAGGCCGACCTCCTCCAGGGCGGTCTTCAGCGATTCGGGGTCCATGTCGACCGTCTCCAGGCGGGCGAGATAGCCGGTGAGGATCTCCACGGCGGAGTTCTTCATCGCCTTGTCCCACGACGCCTGGTCGAAGACGGGCTCGTCCAGGAAGAGGAAGTCGACGTTCGCCGTGATCTCGGACAGGACCGCGATGCGGGTCTGGGCGAGCTCGGCGACCTTGGCGAAGGTCGCGCGGTCCCAGCCGGGCTCCAGCCACGGCTCGCAGCGGGCGGCGAACTCCTCCAGGGGCAGCGCCCGGATGTACTCGCCGTTGAACGCGCGGAGCTTCTTCTCGTCGAAGAACGCCGGGGAGGGGTTGACGTCCTCCAGCTTGAACAGCGGCACCATCTCCGGCCAGGGCATGATCTCCCGGTCGTCGCCGGGCCCCCAGCCGAGCAGCATCAGGTAGTTGACCATCGCCTCGGCCAGGTAGCCCTCCTCACGGTAGGACTCCAGGGCGACCTTGTCGCGGCGCTTGGACAGCTTCTGGCGCTTCTCGTTCACGATCACCGGCACGTGCGCCCAGGTGGGCGGGGCGACGCCGAGCGCCTCCCAGAGCAGCTGCTGCTTGGGCGTGTTGGACAGGTGCTCCTCGGCCCGGACCACGTGGCTGATCCGCATCTCGACGTCGTCGACGACGTTGGCCAGCACGAACAGCGGGGAACCGTCGCCGCGCGCGACGACGAAGTCCTCCATCGCGTTGTTGGGGAACTCGACGGTGCCGCGGACCAGGTCCTGGACCACGGTGACGCCCTCGTCCGGGGTGCGGAAGCGGATCGCGCCCTCGGTCAGGCCGCGGTCGCGGCAGAAGCCGTCGTAGCCCTGGTGCTCGGAGCCGGTGCGCGCCTTCACCTCGTCGCGGGTGCACGTGCAGTAGTAGGCCCGGCCCTCGGCGACGAGCCTGGCCGCGGCCTCGCGGTGCTGCTTCTCGTACGACGACTGGAAGTAGGGGCCCTCGAAGGCCGGGCTGTCCTCGTTGACGCCGATCCAGGCGAGCGCCGAGATGATGCCCTCGGTCCACTCCGGCCGGTTGCGCGCGGCGTCGGTGTCCTCGATGCGCAGCACGAACCTCCCGCCGGCCTGCTCGGCCAGGGCCCAGTTGAACAGCGCGGAGCGGGCGCCGCCAACATGGAACATGCCGGTCGGCGAGGGAGCGAAACGAACCCTAATCACGGGAGACCACCCGGTTGCTGAGAGTGCCGATTCCTTCGACGAAAACGCTGACCTCGTCGCCGACGCTGAGCGGGCCGACCCCTTCGGGGGTCCCGGTGAGGATGACGTCACCGGGAATCAGGGTCATGACCGCGCTCACGTGGGCGATCAGCGCGGGGATGTCGTACATGAGCTTGGAGGTGCGCGAGTTCTGCTTGATCTCGCCGTTCACCGTCGTGACGATGCCGACGTCGCTCGGGTCGAGCTCGGTCTGGATCCACGGGCCGAGCGGGCAGAAGGTGTCGAAGCCCTTGGCCCGGGTGAACTGGACGTCCTTCTTCTGCAGGTCCCGCGCCGTGACGTCGTTGGCGCAGGTGTAGCCGAAGATGACCTCGTGTGCCCGCTCGCGGGGCACCTCGCGGCAGAGCCTGCCGATCACCACGGCCAGCTCCCCCTCGTAGTCGACCCGCTGGGAGAGCGTCGTCGGGTAGGCGATGGCCTCGCCCGAGCCGATCACCGAGGTCGACGGCTTGAGGAAGACCAGCGGCTCGTCGGGGACCTCACCGCCCATCTCCCGGGCGTGGTCGGCGTAGTTCTTGCCGATCGCGACGACCTTGCTGGGCAGCATGGGCGCGACCAGCCTGACCTGGGAGAGCGAGTATCGCTCGCCGGTGAACTGGATCGGCCCGAACGGATGACCGGAGATCCCGGAGATGAACTCCTCCCCTGGGCCGCCCTCGACCACCCCGAACCCGACACCTTCTCCTGTGGAGAACCTCGCTATACGCACACGACAAGGCTAGTCGCGCTCAGGGTCCCGCCGGACCGTGCCCGCGTCTCCTCGCTCCGCCGCTCGGAAACCTTGCACCATATGCAGCTAAAAGTAGCTACAAATCCGATTTTATCGATAGTGCCATGTTTGCTCCAAGAAAAGCTATGTCCTGATTTATGTGCATATGAGGGGTATGACCGCCTCAGAGGCATCGGGGAGGCCAGAAGGCCTTCCCAACGGGGGAAGGAACGGACGTGACTGAAGCCAGCACGGTGAACAGGCCCAAGGGCGACGAGGCCACGGTGCCGCGGGCACGCACCGACAGCCCCGGATCCCAGAGTGGCCTGGTCACCTCCAAGGGGACCACCACCATCGACAGCGGGGTCGTATCGAAGATCGCTGGGCTCGCGGCCAGGGAGATCCCCGGCGTGCACAACATGGGCACGGGCACGGCGCGCGCTCTGGGCGCGGTACGCGGCATGGTGGGCGCCGACAAGAGCGCCACCCAGGGGGTCTCGGTCGAGGTGGGCGAGCGGCAGGCCGCCGCCGACCTGGAAGTGGTCGTCGATTACGGGATCGCCATCCCCGACCTGGCCGCCGCCGTACGCCGCAACGTGATCACGGCGGTCGAGCGCATGACCGGGCTCGAGGTCACCGAGGTCAACATCAAGGTCTCCGACGTCCACATGCCCGGCCAGGACAAGGACAGCTCGGAGGATTCGTCCGAGTCGGAGCCCCGCGTCCAGTGAAGGGCCCGGCAGGCGGTGCGGCGGGACCGGGCCGCGAGCCCAGGGACCCGGCCCGCGAGACCGTGACGCCTCCGACGCCGGCGGATCCCGGCCGCGGGACGGCCGCGCCCGCGCGGCACGGGGAGTCCGGCGCCGGCACGACCCCGCCCGCGCGGCAGGGGGAGCCCGGCGGCGAGACGACCACGCCCGCGCGCGAGCCGGCGAAGCCCGCCAGGACCGCCGTTCCGACACCGGCGACGGCCATACCCGCGCACCGGCCGAGCGATCCGTCGCGCAGGCCGGCCGCCGCAGCCCGGCAGGTACCCCGGCAGAAGGCCGCGCCCGCGCCGGCGGACCCCGCCCGCGGACCGGCCGGTCAGAGCCGGGAAACGGGTCGTGGCCGGGAGACCGGGGAAACGGCGAGGCCGGCGCGCGAGCCCGGAGCCCCGGCCCGGGCGGCACCGGGTCCCGCACGCGATACAGCCGTCGTCACCCGCGAACCCGAAAATCCGGTTTTCGGGGCGACCGACCTCGCGCACAGGATCGCCTATGCCGTACGGCGCTGCCCCGACGTGGTGGACCTGTCGGGCGGGCCGTTCGGGACCGTGGCGACCTACCTGCCCGGCGAGCGGTTGGCCGGTGTCGCGCTGCGCGAGAACGAGGTGGAGGTCTCGGTCGTCGTCAGGCTGGGGCGCCCGCTACCGGAGATCGCCGACGGAGTGCGAGCGGCGGTCGCCCCGATGGTGGGGAACCGGCCGGTGAACGTCCATATCGGAGGTTTGAGATGAGTAATTTCCCAGTGTGGTCCGTGGTCGGCACGATCGTCGGTGTCCTTCTGGGCTTCGCGGCGGCCTTCGGCGGCCTCGGCGCGTTCCTGCTGGTGCTCGTACTGGGCGCCGTCGGATTCCTCATCGGCCGCTTCGCGGAGACCGGAGAGGTCGACCTGTCCCGGCTGGCGGCGAGACGGCGATGAACACCCCCGTCGAGCACCGTCCCGCGTCCTCCGGGACGGCCGCGGATCCGGACCCCCCTGCCTCGCGGCAGGCGGGCTCCGTCCCCGCGGAAACCGGCGGGTCCGCGCGGCCCGCCGTCCCCGCCCAGCCGTCACGGCAGGCCGTACCGGCCGAACGGCGCGGCAGGACCGACATACCCGACCGGGTGGTGTCGCGCATCGCGGCCCGCGCGGCCGGAGAGGTGGCACGGGTACGGGAGGTCGGCGAGCGGAGGCCGCTGTCCTTGCGCGGCGGCACCCACGCCACCCTCGACGGTGAGCTCGCGACGCTCCGGCTGGAGGTGACGGTCGAGTATCCGGCTCCGATCCGCGAGGTGGCCGAGGAGGTCAGGCGCCACGTCACCGAACGGGTCATGGCCCTCACCGGCATGGACGTCGGCTACATCGACGTCTTCGTCACCGATGTGGCCCCCGCCCGTGATGATCACGGCGATCGTGGAATCTCGCGGGCCGGGGACGCCGTACCGGCCGGAGGAGGTCAGGCGGAGAACCCGGCGGGCGGCGTCGGCCGGGCCGGCGCCGGGACCCCGGACCGGACCGCAGCGCCCGTCGGCGATCCCGCCGACGACCCCACCGAGGACATCGTCCCGTTACGTGAGGAGCGATGATGGCCAGGCAGGTACCCGACCCGGCGGAGCCGGTCCCCGGAGCGGAACCGACCGGCGAGATGACGACCGCACCCCGTGCGGAACCGGCCGTACCGCCGGCGTACGGCACAGCCGAGTCCTCACCGCCGCCGATATACGGCACGGTGGCGAAGGACGCCTCCGCGGATCGCGCGGCGGTCAGGGCGTTCCGCCCGCGCCGGGTGGTTCCCGCGGTCATCACGGCCATCCTGATGACCCTGCTCGGCCTCCTCGTCGCGCTGGAGGTCATCTCCGCGCTGCTGGGCCGCCCGCTCCGCCTGGTGCCGTACGACCGGATCCTGTCTTGGGCGACGTCGACGCCGTGGAACGACCCGCGGGTGATGACGGGCGCGGGCCTGGTGGGGTTGCTGGGCCTGCTGCTGGTGCTGCTCGCGCTCATTCCGGGCCGGCCCACGCTGATCCCGGTGAGGACCGGGGACAGGGACCTGGCCATCGGCATGCAGCGGCGGGGCTTCACCCGGTCGCTGGCCCACGCGGCCGAGCAGGTGCAGGGAATCGAGCACGCCCGGGTACGGCTGCGGGGAAAGGCCGTGCACGTCGCGGCCGACAGCGGCATGCGGGACACCCGCGGGCTGGCCGACGCCGTACGGGAGGCCGTGAACCTGCGGATCACCGCGCTCTCCCCCGTCTGGAAGTATCCCGTCCGCGTGCATCTGCGAGAGAAGTGAGCGCCATGGACGACAGGACCGCCCGGGGCAACCGGCTGGGGTTGCTGATCGTGGGACTGACACTGATGATCCTCAGCGCCCTGGCGATCGCACGCGGCGCGGGAGCCTTCCCGCAGGCCGTGGCGCCCGCCCGCAGCCCGCTCGTGGACGGCTCGGTACGCCAGCCGTTCGCCACCTACAACCCGTGGCTGTGGTGGGTGATCGCGGCGGCGGGCATCGTGCTCGCGCTGTTCGGCCTGCGCTGGCTGCTGGCCCAGGGACGTCGCGGCAGGCTGGGCGGCATGCGCCTCGAGGGCGGCCCCGCCGGGGTCACCGAGGTCGACACGGGCAGCGTCACCGACGCGGCGGCCGCCGAGGCGGGCACGCACCCCGCGATCATCAACGCCACCGCCGACATGATCGGTACGAACGCGCACCCGGCCGTACGGATGAAGGTGGTGGTCGCCGAGGACGCGCCGATGAGCGCGGTCCGCGAGCAGCTGGGCGGGGTGGTCATCCCGCACATGCGCCAGGCTCTGGAGACCGAGCGCATGCCCGCCGTCGCCCGGGTGAGCCTGGAGGACGCGCCACGCCGCCCGAGGACCATCGCCTGACCCGCACGACGGAGCGCCGATCATAGAGTGATCAGGGAAACCAACGCTTCGAGGAGACGATGTGCCTTCGGTCGTGAAGATAAACGCGCTGACGGTGTCCGGGGAGATGCGCGAGGAGCTGGAACGCCGCTTCTCCAACCGGGCGGGGATCGTCGAGTCCGCGGACGGGTTCGAGTGGTTCGAGCTGCTCCGCCCCGTGGACGGCACCGACCGGTACCTGGTCTACACCCGCTGGCGCTCCGAGGAGGACTTCAAGCGCTGGACGGAGAGCCAGGCCTTCCAGCGGGGCCACGCCCAGGCCGCCGCCGAGACCGGCCAGGGACAGGGGCACGCCGACGCCCACAGCGCGGCCCAGGGCCACGGGCACGGCCAGGGGCAGGGTGGCCCGGCCCAGGGGCACGGCCACGGGCAGGGGCCCGCCGCCACCGGGGCCGAGCTGTGGTCCTTCGAGGTCGTCCAGAGCACCGGTCCCGCGCCGGAAGCCTGAGCGGCGACGAGAGCAGGGCTTCCCCCGAGAAGCCCGAGCGGCGACGAGAGCCGGGCTCCCCGCGGGGAGCCCTCAGCGGTCCAGCGGGTTGGCGGCGATGCGCTCGGCGACCCCCGAACGGACGAACCGCCCGGCCAGGCTGTCCGGCTTGCGGGCGGCCTGGTCGACGAAGCACGCGGTGAACTCCGGGCCGATCCCCAGCCGGGGGTGGCGTTCCAGCACCTCGGCGCGGAGCTCCGCCGGGAAGTCCTCCGGCCGCCGCCCGGAGATGTCGAGCCCGGTGGACAGTTCGAGCAAATACCCCTCGGGGTCCTGTTCGGGGTCGACCTTGTCCCACATGTGGCGTACGACGATCTCCGACGCGCGCACGCGGCGCTCGACGGGCCACCCGGCCCCGGCGGCGAAGACCCACGCCACGTGGCCGCCCGCCTCCTCGAACGGCACGGTGTGGCTGTCGAACTCCTTGACCAGGCCGATGTCGTGCATCATCGACGCGACGTACAGCAGCTCGTCGTCGAAGGCGACGTCGTTCATCGCACCGTAGGCCGCCGCGAAAAGGTAGGCCCGGACGGAGTGGTTGAGCAGGGCGGGCGAGCAGTAGGCGGTCGCCACCTCCAGCGCCCCTCGGGCGGCCGGTGTGTCGGGGATGACGATGTCGGCGAGTCTCATACCGCCCAGCCTGCCGAAACACGGCGACGTCCGCGAGTGGCAGGAGAGCCATCGACCGACAAAATCGCGCCATGGGCGAACGGACGGGCCGGGTGGGGCGGGTGGGCGCCCGCAGGCATGCGGGAGGTCCGGAGAACGCCGGGAACACGGTGAGAGCGGTGAGAGCGGTGAGAGCGGCGAGAGCGGCGAGAGCGGCGAGAGCGCCGGACGCCCCGCGAAAGCCATGGCCCCGTGACTCCTGTGACCCTCGTGACCTCTGTGGACTCCGGTGCACGCTGTGAGGAAACTGGGAGACCCGCATCTAGTTGCTAACGATGTTCCAGAAGGGACCATCCCGGCTTGACCGGTTTGGTGGGATCCGGACAGCATGATCCGCCCCCCTCGTTCGGCCCGGAAGGAACTGGCGTGCGCCGCCGCACAAAAGCATTCGCTCTCTGCATCATCCTCCTGACGACCTGCGGCGTCACGGTCGGTACCGCGGAGGCGAGGGAGGCGAAACGCACCGCCGAGTGCCAGGGCGACTGGCTGCCCGCCACGCCGACGTCGACGGACATCATGAACGGCGAGGTCGACTTCCTCGACCTCGCCCCGGTGAAGGTCGGCAGGAACGTCGACTGGCGCACCGACCCCTACCGCAACCGCTCGTGGAGCATGGTCTTCCACTCGCTGCGCTGGATGGGCCGTCTCGTCGCCGACTACGAGACGAACGGCAACGAGGCGTACCTGACACGGGCCGTCGAGATCGCCAAGGACTGGGTGGCCGACAACCCCCGCGGCGGCGCGAGAACCAGCCCGTACGCCTGGCAGGAGCACCCGATCGCGCTGCGCGCCCCCGCGCTGGTCTGCCTCAGCAAGCACGTCGGCGGCTCGTGGCTCTCCGGCAGCCTGGCCGAGCACGCGAAGATGCTCTCCGACCCCAGGCTGTACGAGAAGGGCCACAACCACGGCATCGACCAGGACATCGCGCTGCTCGGCATCGGCTGCCGCTACGGCCGCGACCAGTGGTCCAGCCTCGCGATCAGGCGGCTCACCGAGACCGTGAAGCTCGACGTCGACTCCCAGGGAGTGCTGCGCGAGCAGGCCCCGCGCTACGCGCTCTACGTCTACGACCGCCTGAAGGTCGCGATGGACAACATCAGGGCGTGCAAGCGGAAGGTGCCCGACGACATCTCCCGGCGCTGGGAGTCGCTGGAGGACTTCATCTCCCACTCCACCCAGCCCGACGGGTTCATGGTCCCGATCGGCGACGGTGGCGCGGACGTGCGGCCGGTCGGCTACAGCCACCCGAAGCAGACCGTGCGGGTGTTCGGCGGCGGCTACGTCTACGGGCGCACCGCCTGGGACAAGCCCGAGTCGGCCTTCTACTCCATCCGCTTCGGGCCCGGCATGAAGTACCACGGCCACGAGGACCATCTGGGCGTGACCTACTACGCCCAGGGCCGTGACGTCCTGGTCGACGCCGGCTTCGACTCGTACGAGAACAGCGGCTACCGAAACTGGACGATCTCCCCCGAGGCGCACAACACGTCGATGGTGGCCGGAGCGAGGTTCCGCGGCAAGACCGCCACCGCGCTGAGCAGGTCGTCGATCGGACAGGACCGGCAGAGCTACCGGCTGACCGACAGGGCCTACGGCGTGCCCAGGACCCGCTCGGTGCTCGTCAACCACCGCCAGGACGTGATGGCCGTGCTGGACACGGTCCCCAAGGGCTCGAAGGTCCGCAACGTCTGGCACTTCTCCCGTGACCTGTCAGCCGTCTCCAGCGGTGGCGGCCAGGTCGTGGTGAAGGACAAGGCGGGCTGGAAGGCGACGCTCGCCCAGGTCTCGATGCCGTCCTGCCGGCCGGTCTCCGGGCTGAAGGTGGTCCGCGGCCAGAAGAACCCGTACCAGGGCTGGGTCTCCTCCGCCTACCTGCAGAGACACCCCGCCCCCGCGGTCGTCGCACCCGCCTCGGGCGACTCCGTGCTGACCGTGGTGGTCCCCGGCAGCGGGAAGCCGTCGCTCTCCTGCTCCGGCGGCAAGGTCAGCCTGGAGACCTCCGAGGGCCAGGTGAGCTTCCGCGTCAGCGGCGCCGACCTCTCCTGACGGGCTTCGTCCCCCCGGCTCTCGCCGAGGGGGCTCTCCGGCCGTCTCCCAGGCGGTGCCTTCCGGCTGGGAGACGCCGGTGGCCTGGCGACGGCCGGGGCGGGCGGGTCAGGCGGTGTGGCCCGCGCGCAGGAGGCCGTAGGTGACGGCCTGCTCCAGCGCCTGCCAGGAGGCCTCGATGATGTTCTCGTCGACACCGACCGTGGACCACTCCCCGGCGGCGTCGCTGGAGGTGATCAGCACGCGCGTGACGGCGTCGGTGCCGTGCGTGCCCTCCAGGATGCGTACCTTGAAGTCGATCAGCTCGACCCCCGCCAGCTCGGGGTAGAGCCGCTCCAGCCCCAGCCGTACGGCCCGGTCGAGGGCGTTGACCGGGCCGTTGCCCTCACCGGTGGCGACGATCCGCTCCCCCTTGGCGTGCAGCTTCACGGTGGCCTCGCTGACGACCTCGCCACCCCGGGCCCGCTCGACGATCACCCTCCAGGACTCGACCTGGAAGTGGCGCCTGCGCTCGCCCGCGACGGTGTCGCGCAGCAGCAGCTCGAAGGAGGCGTCGGCGGCCTCGAAGGTGTAGCCCTTCGACTCCATCTCCTTGACCCGGTTCACCAGTTCCCGCGAGGTGTCGGAGGCCAGCTCGTAGCCCAGCTCGCGGCCCTTGAGCTCCACCGAGGCGCGTCCGGCCATGTCGGAGACGAGCATGCGCATGTCGTTGCCGACCTCGGCGGGGTCGATGTGCTGGTAGAGGTTGGGGTCGACCTTGATCGCGCTGGCGTGCAGCCCCGCCTTGTGGGCGAAGGCGGAGACGCCCACGTAGGGGGCGTGGGAGTTGGGGGTGACGTTGGTGACCTCGGTGATCGCGTGGGCGATCCTGGTCATGTCGGCCAGCGCCTCCCGCGGCACGAGGTCGAACCCCCGCTTGAGCTGCAGGTTGGCCACCACGGTGAACAGGTTGGCGTTGCCCGAGCGCTCACCGTAGCCGTTGGCGCAGCCCTGCACGTGGGTGGCGCCGGCCTTCACCGCGGCCAGGGAGTTGGCGACCGCGCAGCCGGTGTCGTCGTGGCAGTGGATGCCGATCCTGGCCGACGTCCCGACCGCCGCGTGCACGACCTCGGCCAGCTCGTCGGGGAGCATGCCCCCGTTGGTGTCGCACAGCGCGATGACCGAGGCTCCCGCCTCGGCGGCGGTGCGCAGCACCTCCAGCGCGTAGTCCGGGTTGGACTTGTAGCCGTCGAAGAAGTGCTCGGCGTCGAGGAAGACCCTCTGTCCCTCCGCACGAAGGTGGGAGACCGTGTCGCGGATCATCGCGAGGTTCTCCTGGAGGGTCGTGCGAAGGGCCAGCTCCACGTGCCGGTCGTGACTCTTGGCGACAAGCGTCACGACCGGCGCGCCGGATTCGCGCAGCGCGGCCACCAACGGGTCGTCGGCCGCCTTCACACCTGCCCGGCGGGTCGCGCCGAACGCGGCGAGCTGCGCGTGCTTCAGGTCGAGCTCTGTTTGGGCGCGCCTGAAGAATTCCGTGTCCTTGGGGTTGGCGCCGGGCCAGCCTCCCTCGATGAAGCCGACGCCCAGGCCGTCCAGGTGACGCGCGATGGCCAGCTTGTCGGCCACCGTGAGGTTGAGCCCCTCCTGCTGGGCACCGTCACGGAGAGTCGTGTCGTACACGTGGAAGCGATCGTCGGCCATGTCGTTCTCCTTCGCGGGTTCGATGATTCGCCGCGCGCTCATCCGGCTTCTGGAAACAAAAATGACCCCTCACGGACGTGAGAGGTCTGCGCGCTGGCGGTGTCCCTTTTCAGCCAGCGCGCCTGCCGATAATGAGCAGACCGTAGAACATGATGCTTCGGAGTCTGCCATACGCCGACACCATCTGACACATCGATCTCAGGATCCGAGACCCGCGGCGTGTCGGCACAGACCGGGCGGGCCCGGAACACCGGCTCGTACACGACCCGGACACGACCTCGAATCACCCTCCGCCGCCGTCCGGCACCGGCGAGAATGGGCCCCATGAAGGCGACTTATCTCGACCCCACCGTGGGGCAGTATCTGCTCGCGCACACCACCCAGCCCGACGACGTCCTCGACGCGCTCGCGCTCGAGACCCGCGAGCTGACCGGCAACAACGCGTCGATGCAGATCTCCCCCGACCAGGGGCGCTTCCTCACCATGATCGCCCAGCTCGGCGGCGCCAGGAACGCGGTGGAGGTGGGCACCTTCACCGGCTACTCCTCCATCTGCCTCGCCCGCGGGCTCGCCCCGGGCGGCGGGCTCACCTGCTTCGACGTGAGCGAGGAGTGGACGGCGATCGCCCGGAGTTACTGGGACAAGGCGCGGGTCGCCGACCGCATCGAGCTGAGGATCGGCCCCGCGGCCGAGCGGCTGCGCGAGCTTCCCGAACACCCGGCCATCGACCTGGCGTTCATCGACGCCGACAAGGTCAACTATCCCGTCTACTACGAGATCCTCATGTCACGCCTGGCCCCCGGCGGGGTGATCCTCGTCGACAACACCCTGTGGAGCGGCCACGTCGCCGATCCCAGCAGGGACGACGAGACCGTCAGGCACATCCGCGAGTTCAACGACATGGTCAGCGCCGACGAGCGGGTCACCTCGATCATGCTCCCCATCGCCGACGGGCTCACCATGATTCGAAAGCACTGACGAGAACTTTCCCGGATCGCGGGCGCGCGGGAATCTTTTCGATTACTTTAAGCGACGCGACAAACACGTTGCGCCCACCCGCGTGGAGGGAAGGATGACCGCATGGCCAAGACCCTGGACCGTCGTGAGGCGAAGCCCATGTCCACCAACCACCAGGAGCTCGAACGGCACTACCAGAAGACCTGCGATCAGTGGCCCGACCGCAAGGTCGAGCTCATCAACGGCCGGATCGTGGTGAGGGAGTTGCCTACCCTCAACCACGCCAAGATCATCCTGCAGCTGCTGATCCAGCTCATCCCGTTCGCAACGGAACAGGGCTGGCATCCCGTATACGACGTCAAGCTCTTCCTGGGCGTCCAGAAAGATCGCTATCGGCCCGATCTCCTCGTCGTGCCGAAATTCCCCCGCATGTGGGACGACGAGAACGTCTATGCCGAAGAAACGCTGCTCGTCGTGGAGGTGGTCTCCCCCAGCAGCCGGGACGACGACCACGTCACCAAGCCCGAGAACTGTGCGATCGCGTGCGTCCCGCTCTATCTGGTGATCGACGCCACCCAAAATCTCGCCCGGCTGCTCAGCCACCCCGGGGAAAGGGGCTACCAGCAGCAACACCAGGTGATCCTCGGAGAGCCCCTTGAGCTCCCCGCGCCCTGGAATCTCACGATCGACACCGGCAAGCTGATCGAGGGATAGATCCGCCCGCCAGGAGGCCGGGCCGGGTGGGAGACCGGGCCTCCCGCGCGGGGACCGGTGGACACTTCTGCCGGCCGGTCCCCGCGGATCTCCTTCGGGCGGGACTAGCAGATCTTGTGGACCCAGCTGTGCGGGTCGGGACGGGATCCGTACTGGATGCCCACGAGTTCCTCGCGGATCTTCGAGGTGACGGGCCCCTGGGTGCCGTCACCGATCGTCCAGGCGCGGTCGGCGCCCTTGACCGAGCCGACCGGGGTGACCACCGCGGCGGTGCCGCAGGCGAAGACCTCGGTGAGCTCGCCCGTCTCGCAGCCCCGCTGCCACTCCTCGACCGACAGGCGCCCCTCCTCGGCGTGGAGGCCGAGGTCGGAGGCGAAGGAGAGGATCGAGTCGCGGGTGATGCCGGGCAGGAGCGTGCCGGTGAGCGCCGGGGTCAGCAGGCGGTCGCCGTAGACGAAGAACAGGTTCATCCCGCCCATCTCCTCGACGTAGCGGTGCTCGCCCGCGTCGAGCCAGACCACCTGGTCGCAGCCCTGCTCGACGGCCTGGCGCTGGGCCACGAAGGCCGCCGCGTAGTTTCCGCCGCACTTGGCGAAGCCGGTCCCGCCGGGGGCCGCGCGGGTGTACTCGGTGGAGAGCCAGACGGTGACGGCCTTGCCCCCGCCGAAGTAGGCCGCCGCCGGGGAGGCGATGACCATGTACTTGTAGGTCCTGGACGGGTAGTTGACTCCGAGCGCCGGCTGCGTCGCGATCATGAAAGGACGCAGGTAGAGGCTGTGTCCCGGCGTGGTCGGCACCCACTCGCGGTCGGTCTGCACGAGCAGCTCCAGCGACTCGACGAACGTCTCCTCGGGCAGCTCGGGCATGGCCATCCGCGCCGCGGAGGTGTTGAAGCGCGCGGCGTTGGCCTCGGGCCGGAAGGTCACGATCGTGCCGTTCTCCTGGCGGTAGGCCTTGAGCCCCTCGAAAAGCTCCTGCGCGTAGTGGAAGACCGACGTCGCGGGGTCGAGGGTGAGCGGGCCGTACGGCATGAGCCTGGCGTCGTGCCAGCCCCGTCCCTCGGTGTAGTCGATCGAGATCATGTGGTCGGTGAAGACCTGACCGAACCCCGGGCTCGCCAGTACCTGCTCGCGCTCTGCCGCGGTGCGAGCGTGGTCGGAGAGCTGCACGTCGAAGCTGAGCTTCTGAGCGGTGGTCATCGCACGGATCCTTCTCTTGGTGTCTGGCTTACCCTTGGGTCCATTCTGCGTCGGACCGGGTAACGGGAAACTACTCCATCTATGCCGAAAACCGGCAGTGCTGGAGAAACAAAAACGCACCTGGCGGCTCGGGTGAGCCGCCAGGCGCGTCGGGGTCGAGGAGGGCGGCTTCCTCAGCCGGCTACTCGGGCGGTGATGTCGTCGCCGATCTCGTGGGTGGTCCGGCCGGCCCGGCCGGCCGGCCGCTCGGCCAGGTCGTCGGCGACGGCCCGCTCGACCCTGGCGGCCTCGGCGGCCATGCCCAGGTGGTCGAGGAGCATGGCGACCGACAGGATCGTGGCGGTCGGGTCGGCCTTGCCCTGGCCCGCGATGTCGGGGGCGCTGCCGTGGACCGGCTCGAACATGCTCGGCGCGGTGCGGTCGGGGTTGACGTTGCCGCTGGCCGCCAGGCCGATGCCACCGGCGATCGCCGCGCCGATGTCGGTGAGGATGTCGCCGAAGAGGTTGTCGGTGACGATCACGTCGAAGCGCTCCGGCTGGCTGACGAAGAACATCGAGGCCGCGTCGACGTGACAGTAGTCGGTCTGGACGTCGGGATACTCCAGGCCGACACGGTCGAAGGTGCGGGCCCAGAGGTCGCCGGCGTAGGTGAGCACGTTGGTCTTGTGGACCAGCGTCAGCTTCCTGCGGGGGCGGCCCAGCGCCTTGTCGAAGGCGTAGCGCACGACGCGCTCGACGCCGTGGGCGGTGTTCAGCGACTCCTGGGTGGCGATCTCGTGCGGCGTGCCCCGGCGCATGACGCCGCCCGCACCGGCGTACGGGCCCTCGGTGCCCTCGCGGACGACGACCATGTCGATGTCCTCGGGACGGGCCTTGCCCAGCGGCGTCTCGACGCCGGGGAAGAGCTTGACCGGGCGGAGGTTCACGTAGTGGTCGAGCTGGAAGCGGAGCTTGAGCAGCAGGTCGCGCTCCAGGACGCCCGGGGGCACGCTGGGGTCGCCGACCGCGCCGAGCAGGATCGCGTCGTATCCGCGCAGTTCGTCGAGGACCGGATCGGGCAGGGTCTCGCCGGTCTCGTGGTAGCGCTTGGCACCGAGGTCGTAGGTGGTGGTCTCCACCTTCGTGCCGACCGCTTCGAGGACCTTCAGCCCCTCGGTGACGACCTCGACTCCGATTCCGTCCCCGGGGATGACCGCCAGGCGAATGTTACGCGAATCCATGCAGGCACCTTACCGGTCCGTCTCGGTGATCGAACACCGGTCTCATCCTCCGGACACATCCGCCCGACGAGGCCTCTGATCGTTTTGTCCATCTTTGCTTGGTATTGACCGTTTCGAGAGGTTTCGTTATGGTCCTCCCATTCACGTCAATGCCTAATCCGTACGGGCCATCCCCTTACCGGGCCCGCACGGAGCCGGGGAACCACTCTTTACGGGATCTACCGGACCCCGGGCACCCCGCTCCTCCCCCGGAGCGCGTTCCCGGCCGTCATCAGGTGGATTCCTTGGGGCGAATCAGCGCGTTCTCGCGCCGTAGGGCGGCCTCCACGCCCGAGCCCGACAGCTCACCCGGCCGGCCTTATGGAAGGAATCACCCTGTCCGGCACAGTTCTCCCCCGTGTCCTGTCCATCTCCGCCTCCATGATCGTCGCCGGCGCCGCGGTGTGCGCGACCTCGACCGCCGCCCTGGCCGCATCACCGCCCCCCGCCCCCGGGCCCGCCGCGCTCAACACCCCCGCGCTGAAGGACGCGCTGAAGGCCACGGCCGTCAAGCCCGCCTGGCAGAAAGCCGTGAAGTGGGCCATGTCCAAGCGCGGAACGCCCTACGTCTGGGGCGGCACCGGCAACGGCGGCTTCGACTGCTCCGGCCTGGTGCTCCGCGCCTACGGCGCAGCCGGGATCAAGCTCCCCCGCGTCACCAACGACCAGTACGCCGCCTTCTCCAAAAAGATCACCTGGGAGAATCTCAAGCCCGGTGACCTGGCCTTCTTCAGTGGCCTCGGCCACGTCGGCATGATCACAAAGCCCGGCTACATGGTTCACGCCCCGCGGACCGGCGACGTGGTCAAGGAGGAGAAACTCGACTCCTGGCGTCGCGAATCCTTCGTCGGCGCGGTGCGTCCCGACCCGCAGGGGGTTCAGCTGGCCAAGCGGGTCGAGCTCGCGACCGAAGCCGTGACCGACGGATGAGACACGCCGGCGGATCACCGCTGGGAGGCCGTGGAGACCCCGGCGGTGGAGAGAACGGGTTCAGCGGGTGGGAGCACCGCCGTTGTCCCTGCGGTCCAGAGCGGTCTGGAGCGCGTCGATGGCCTCGTCCTCGGTCTCCTCGGGACGGTTCCAGGGATACATGTCGTACATGGCGAATCTCGTCTCGGTCGCATGCCGGCAAGGAAGGTGGTCGAGACTCCGGTCGGGACTCCGACCAGGCCTGATGTCGCGGGTCCGGATCACGGACCGGCGGCGGGGGCTTGGGGCCGGCATGCGCCACGACACCGCGGCGAGTCGCCGGCCTGCCCCTGTCAGGCCTCGCCGCGGCAGGTAGGAATTACGAGAACCTGGCGCATTTGACTCCAGGTTACCCGTCCGCGGGAAAACCGTCTCGCCCGGCGTACGCACTTCTCACATGCTGAGACGAGACGTGGCCGCCGCCCCGGTCCCCGGGGCGGCGGCCACGTCGGCGGTACGGCTAGTCGGCCAGGTCGACCGAGCGGCCGCTGTCGGCGCCGATCTCCGAACCAATCTGGTCGATCACCTCGGCCGGGATGGCGGTGTCGACGGTGAGCGCGATGAGCGCCTTGCCGCCCTTGGCGTCACGGGCCACCTGCATCGAGGCGATGTTGATCGAGTGGTCGCCGAGAATGCGGCCGACCACGCCGACGATGCCGGGGCGGTCGGTGTAGGTGAAGAACGACAGGTGGTCGGTCGGCTCGATCTCCATCTGGTAGCCGTTGACCTCGACGATCTTCGTGATCTGCCTCGGCCCGGCCAGGGTGCCGGAGACCGAGACCGCGCGGCCGTCGGCGAGGACGCCCCGGACCGTCACGACGTTGCGCCAGTCGGGGCTGTCGGAGCTGGTGATCAGCTCGACCGACACGCCGCGGTCCTTGGCCAGCAGGGGGGCGTTGACGTAGGTGACCAAGTCCTCGACCACGTCGGTGAAGACGCCCTTGAGCGCGGCCAGCTCCAGTACCCGGACGTCGTGGGAGGCGATCTCACCGCGCACCTCGACGTCGAGCTTGGTGGCGACCTCGCCCGCGAGGGCGGTGAACACCCGGCCGAGCTTCTCGGCCAGCGGCAGGCCCGGCTTGACGTCCTCGGCGACGGCGCCGCCCTGGACGTTGACCGCGTCCGGCACGAACTCCCCGGCGAGCGCGAGCTTCACGCTGCGCGCGACCTGGGTGCCGGCCTTCTCCTGGGCCTCGTGGGTGGAGGCGCCCAGGTGCGGGGTGACGACGACCTGGTCGAGCTCGAAGAGCGGGCTGTCGGTGACCGGCTCCTTCGGGAACACGTCGATGCCGGCGCCGGCGACGCGACCTTCCTTGATCGCGGAGTAGAGGGCGTTCTCGTCGATGATGCCGCCGCGGGCGACGTTGATGAGGCGGACGTTCGGCTTGACCGTGTGGAGCTCCCTGTCACCGATGAGACCGATGGTCTCCTTGGACTTGGGCAGGTGCACGGTGATGAAGTCGGCCTCACTCAGCGCCTCCTCCAGCGAGACCAGCCGGACGCCCATCTGCGCGGCGCGGGCCGGCTGCAGGTAGGGGTCGTAGGCGATCAGCTCGACGCCGAACGGCTGGAGGCGCTGCGCGACCAGCTGGCCGATCTTGCCGAGGCCGAGGATCGCGACGACCTTCTCGTCGAGCTCCACGCCGGTGTACTTCGAGCGCTTCCACTCGCCGCCCTTGAGCGCGGAGTGCGCCTGGGCGACGTTGCGGGCGGAGGCGAGAATGAGGGCGACGGTGTGCTCGGCGGCGCTGGTGATGTTGGAGGTGGGCGCGTTGACGACCATGACTCCGGCCTTGGTGGCCGCCTCCACGTCGACGTTGTCCAGGCCGACGCCGGCGCGGGCGACGACACGGAGCCTGGGAGCGTTGGCGATCGCCTCGGCGTCGACCTGCGTGGCGCTGCGCACGATGAGCGCGTCCACGTCGGCGAGGGCGGGCAGGAACTGGGCACGGTCGGCGCCGTCGGTGTGGCGGACTTCGAAGTCCGCGCCCAGAACCGCGAGACCGGCCTCGGAAAGTTCCTCAGCGACCAGTACGACGGGCTTGTTCACAGGCTGGATCCTTACTAGGCGGTGAGGGGTGCACGGACCTCACGTAGTCTATCGGCGCTTGTGAACGCGTTCACGAGTGTCCCGCGATCCGAGACGCCCCACGCCGTCCCGGGCGCCTTCCGAGGCCTTCCGGAAGCCCTGGGAGGCTCGCGGGACGCGAGAGGGCTCCGCGACCCATGAGGCGGTTACCCGTCCTTGACAGATCTCATGCACCCAAAATTCAAGTTGGTATTGATCCCAGGAAAACTTCGCGATTACCCTGATAAGCCGTGGTCCACTACCTATCGTTCCTCATATGAGCATCGGGAACCCCGCTCTCGGCAACGTGCTCGCGCAGCACGGCGACCCGCACCGGCTGCTTGCGGCGCTGGCCGAATGGGGACTCCTGGTTGCCGTGCGACCCGACCGCTCCGTCGTGCTCGGCACGACCCAGGCCGGTGATCGTGTCCTGCTCGGTTACACCTCGGCGGACACCTACGCGCGGCACCGTGGCAGCCACTCGCTGTCGGCGTGCGACGCCGACACCATCCTCGACATCCAGCGCGTCACCGGCGTGCGGGAGATCGTGATCGACGCGGCGGGCCCTGCGGCCGCGGCCGTGCCGATCGAGGATCTCCAGCGCTACCTGCTCTCGACGCGCAGCGGCCCCACGCCCGCGCTGTCGAGCGCGGCGCCGACGGCGTACGCGACCGGGGCGATGGCCACGGTCTCGCGTCCCGCGCCCGCGCGCCCGCCGAGAGCGCCGGTGCCCGCCGCGCCCTCCCAGCCGTGGATCCCGGCGCCCCGGCCGCACCTGTCGGGCCCGATGCAGATGGTGGACCCGGGATACCGCCGGTGCGACCACCCGATCCTGCCCGCGCTGCGCGCCGCGATCTCGCAGCTGCTCGTCGACTATCCGCTCGTCCACCACGTGTGGATCTCCGAGGCCAGCACCTCCTCGGGCGCGCCGGGAATCATGCTGCACGTGAAGGTGCACATGTCGGCGGCCGAGGACGTGGTCAGGGACATCCATCGCGGGGTGCGCGCCCGGCTGCCGCAGCTCGCCGCGAGCGAGGCGCCGATCCTGATGGCCAGGGTCGCCGACGCGCGCAGCGAGCAGCGGATGGTCGAGCTGGGCGCCCACGTGGTCTGCGCCGACGTCACCGACTGAGCGCCCCGACCGGCCGGGCGGTGGCGGGCCGGGGCGTGCCGATGGGGAGGTCTCGCGATCCGGCCTGATCACCGCCATCCGGATCCCGCGTACGCGCGCGCCGATGCCCGGCCGCCCCCGGAGCGCCGGGCGAAGGCCGGGCACGGCCCGGAACGGCGGGTCAGGTCAGGCGGCGGGTGAGCACCACCCTCGTCCGGACGCACAGCCCGGCCAGCAGCGCGGTCAGCAGGGGCAGGCCGACCAGCACGCCCGCCACCACGAGCCAGGGCACGTCGACCACGAGGGTGACCAGGTCGGACGGCATGTCGTTCACCGTTCCGATCCCGGAGGCCCGGGTGCGGTAGAACCCGCTGAAGACGCTCGCCACCCCGGCGACCAGCCCGACGAACGTCCCCGCCCCCACCCCCAGGCCGGAGACGAACGCGGCCTGTCCGGCGACGAGAAGGCGCTGGACGCGGCCCGCCGCCCCCACCGCCGCCAGCGTGGCGCGGTCGGGACGGCCCTCCGCCACGGCCAGGCCGGTCGCCGCGAACGTGCCCCCGAGAACGAGGACCGACGCGCCGGCGGCGAAGGCGAGGAGCGTCGCCATGTCGTCGCCACGGAAACCCCGCTCGACCTCGGCGGTGGTGGTGGAGCTGACCTCCCGGACGGCGGCGTTCAGCCGCTCCTCCTGCTGCGGCGTCGTACTCACCGCGGCCGGATCGGCGACGAGGGTGTCGTGGCGGACGGCGAGGCCCAGCTCGGCCGCCAACGAGACGGGTAGTACCGCGGTCACCAGCGGCTCGCCCGGGGGCCGCCGGACGACGGCGGGCACCGAGTGCGTGACGCGTTTCGTGACCTCGGTCGTGAAGACCAGCTTCCCGTCGCGCAACACCCTCGGGTCGAACACCACCGCCTTGCCCGCGGCGAGAGCGGTCTCGGCGGCGGGATCGGGACCACGCAGGAAATAGCGGACCAGGTCGGCGCCGCCTATCGGCGGGGGGCGGAACAACGCGCGGGAGAGGAACACCCCGCAATCCCTCGCGCAGCCGGGCTGGACCACGAGGTTGACAGGTCGCGAGCCGGGCCCGGCGAACTTTCCCACCTCGATCAACGGCACTCCGGGCAGGGCGGAGGTGACGACTTTCTTGATCTCCCGCCAGACCGCGGGATTGGCCGCGTAGGAGGACACGACAGTGCTTCCCCCCACGTACTGGGGCATGTAGCGCTCCCGCGCCCGGGCGGTCTGGCTGGAAACCATCACCGCCACGGTGGCGAAGACGGCGGTCGCGACGAGCACCGCGGCCACGGCGGGGGCCGTGCGGCCACGGTTGCGCGCGGCGTCCCTGGCGGCCATCCGGAACGGCAGCGGCAGCCGCGCGGCCAGGCGCGCGGCGACGCCGACCAGCCACGGCGTCAGCAGGATCAGCCCGAGCTGCCCGAGCACCGCGCCCAGCAGCATGCTGATCGGCTGCCACGGCACGCGCTGATCCCACCGTTGCAGGAAGGTGGCGCCGAGAAGGATGACCGCCATCGCCACCGCCAGGAGCACCACTCCCAGCACCGGCAGGCCACGACGTTCCCTCGCCCGGCTCCGGCGACCGGCCAGCACCTCCGCCACGGCGGCCCGTGACGCCTGGACGGCGGGGACGACCGCCGCGAGCAGCGCGCTCACCACCCCCAGAAGCACGGCGAGCGCGACCAGGCCGGCGGGCACCTCCAGGGGGCCGCGGTGGACGAACGGCGCGGCGGCCGCGCCGATCCCGATCCCGCCCGCGGCTCCGAGCAGGGAGGCCGCGAGCCCGAGGGTGAGCCCGTCCGCGAGGACGACGCCGCGCAGGTGGCGGGGCGAGCCGCCCTGCGCGGTGATCAGCGCGAGTTCGCGCCGGCGTCGCCGGATGCCGACGGCGAACGCCGGTCCGGCCAGGAAGACGACCTCCAGCACGACGATGACCACGCCCAGGACGGCCATCACGACGTCCGACGTCCGCACCGACACGTGGGGGAACGGATCCTCCGGACCGTTCCCCGCGGAAGGCGGATCGTTGACCACCGCTCGCGAGAGGACCCTGACACCGTGCTGGTTGATCTCGCGAACCCGCTGCCAGGAGACCGGGGCGGAGGTATCGACGAGCCAGCTCGTACCGGCCTTCCCGGTGTCGTCGAGCGCGGTCCCCGGAGGCGCGACGATCTCGAGGCTTTCGGGCTCGCTCTGGGACTCGACGACGCCGACCACGGTGACGGCGGTGCTCGTACCGGTCAGGGTCAGGGTTCTCCCCTCCCGCAGCCCCAGCGCGGCGCCTGCCGCGACCTCCCCCGCCACCCGCGGCAGGCGCCCTGACCGGAGCGTGTACATGCCCGTGGTGATCGGGTCGTGCAGGTCGATCTCCCGGAGTTCGGCCTCCCGGTAGGCGCCGGCCGCCTCGTAGCCGGTCCAGAGGCCGCGCAGGGGGATCGCGCGACTGCCCGGCCCGAAGAGGGTGAGGACCTCCTGTTCGGTGAGGGCCCGCTGCTTGACGCCGCGGCCCGCCGCGTGGAAGATCTCGGCGCCGGCGCTCTGCCGCACCGGCCTGTCGAAGGCCGTACCCCGCACGTGCGCGTCGGCCGCGCCGATGTTCCAGTCCAGCCCTTCCCTGAGCGTGACGTCCCCGGTGGCCTGCCAGGTCAGGCCCGCCGTGAGCAGCAGGACCGGCAGGCCGATCATGACCATGATGAGCGCGCTGCGCCCCCTGGCCCGACCGATCTCCCGGCGGGAGAGGCGCAGGGCGGCGATGATCGCGCTCACGCGGCCGCCCCCGCCCGCCGCGGGCCCGTGAACGCGCCGCGCGTGTCCGGCCGCCCGCTCATCGGGCGCTCTCCAGGGGGGCGGCGGTGGAGTCGGCGATCTCGCCGTCGCGCAGGAAGACCACCCGGTCGGCCCAGGCGGCGTAGCGGGGTTCGTGGGTGACGAGCAGCACGGCGGCTCCCGCGTCGCAGCGGGTGCGCAGGAGCCGGAGGATGTCGTCGCCGGTCGGGGTGTCGAGCGCGCCGGTGGGCTCGTCGGCCAGGATCAGCCGCCGCTCCCCCACCAGCGCGCGGGCGATGGCGACCCGCTGCCGCTGGCCACCGGAGATCTCGTCGGGGAAGCGGCCGGCGACCTCGCCGAGGCCGACCTCGGCGAGCACCTCCATCGCCTCGCTGCGGGCGTTTTTGAAGGCGATCCCGTCCAGCTCGCGCGGGAGGGTCACGTTCTCCAGCGCGGTGAGCGAGGGGATCAGATTGAGGTCCTGGAAGACGTAGCCCACGTGCCTGCGCCGGAGCCCGGCCAGTTCCCCGGCCGGCAGGCTCGCCAGCGGCGTGCCCTCCACGACCACGGAGCCCGAGGTGGGCAGGTCGAGGCCCCCGGCGAGGTTGAGCAGGGTGGACTTGCCGGACCCCGAGGGGCCCATCACCGCGACGAGCTCTCCGGCGCCGACGTCGAGACTCACCCCGCGCAGCGCCGCCACGGTCCGGGGCCCGTCGCCGTGCGTGCGGGTCACGTCCGCGAGCCGGACGACCGGGTCGAAGGTCATCTGGGTCCCCCCGGTGTGCGGGTCCCTGGCTGTGGTTGTGGAAAAGATGTCAACTGTCCGTCTCCTGCGTCGGGGGATCGCGCGTCGGGAGATCACGCGCGTGAAGATTCTGTGTCCGGGACCTCTGCGTTCGGGTGTTCCGCGTCCGCGGGCCTCCGTGGCCGGGGGGAGGCCGTGAGCACGGCCTCGCAGTGGTCGAGCCAGCGTTGCTCGGCCTCGGCCTGGAAGATCATCGAGTCGAGCACCAGCCGCTGGGCGGGGCTCTCGGCGCTCGCGCGCCTGGCCTGGACGAACGCCTGCAGCGTGCGCATGGTCGCGGTGCGCTGGGCCTGGATGATCGGCCGCACGTCCGCGGCGGCGGTGACCGCCAGGGCGAGCTTGATGACCAGCTCGTCCCGGGGCCGGTCCGACTGGGCGACGGGGGTGCCGAACCATCGCCCCATCTCGGCCAGACCGGCCTCGGTGATCGAGTAGACGACCCGGCCCTGCTCGTCCTGCTCACCGGGGCTCACCAGGCCGTCGCGTTCCAGGCGGGAGAGCGTCGTGTAGACCTGGCCGATGTTGAGCGGCCAGGTCGCCCCTGTCGACGTCTCGAACTCGGCACGCAACTGGTAGCCGTAACGAGGCCCCTGACTCAGCAGGGCCAGGAGCCCCTGTCGGATCGCCATGGATACTGAGTATGCATACGCAGTATCCATGAGGCAAGAGATCTGCATATTCTGGACAGGTTCCGCCCCTGGGGCCGATACTCGGAGGATGAGCTCGACGCATCCCCCGGCCCGCGCCTCCGACGGGGACCGCGATCGCGCGATCAACGAGCTGCGTGACCGTGCCGTCGAGGGGCGCCTGTCGCACGACACCTTCCTCGGCCGCGTCGACATGGCCCTGCGTGCGCGCAACCAGGGCGAGCTCGACAACCTGGTCGCCGACCTGCCGCAACGTGGCCGGTTCCGCCGCATGGTCACCGAGGCCGTCGCCTCCGCCTCCGACTTCACCAAGCGTGTGGAGTCGGCCTGGCGACGCCCCAGGCTGCCCCGGCTCGCGTTGCCCGGTGACGGCAGGACCCGCTACGTGGTGGGCCGGGGCTCCGCCTGTGACCTGGTCCTCGCCGACCTGACCGTCTCCCGGGTGCACGCCGAGCTGCGCCGCGACGAGGAGGGCTGGGTCCTGGTCGATCTCGGCTCGCTGAACGGCACCCGGCTGAACGACTGGCGCCTGGTCGGCCCGGCCAAGGTCCGGCCGGGCGACGTCGTCTCCTTCGGGGACTGCGGCTTCCTGATGATCACACCCCAGATGCTCTGACCGGCCGCGCCCAGGCCGCCCCGGACCGCGCCACGGTCGCCTCGAACCGCGACACGATCACCTCGGACCGTGGCGCGGCCTCCGGGCGGGAACGGCCTCAGCCCTCCTGGGCCTCGACGGTGCCGACCGGGGTCTCGGCGGCGGCGCCCTGGGCCTCCTTGATCTTCGCCGCAGTCAGGGTGTAGCGCATGGTCAGCAGGATGCTGACTCCCATCAGGATCGCGGGCAGCAGCGTCGAGCCGTACAGAGCCGCCGTGGTCGCCGACTCGGGCTGCGCGACCGGCGTCGAGGGGTCGGACTCGACGAACCCGGTCGCGGCCAGCAGCCAGCCGAGCACGAGCGCGCCGAACGCGAAGACCACGGTCTCCGCGGCCGTCCAGAGCCCGGTGAACACCCCGGCCCGGCGCTTGCCGGTGACCAGGGCGTCGTGGACGATCACGTCGGAGAGCATCGAGAACTGCAGCAGCTGGAACCCCGCGTAGCCGACGCCGACGAGGAGCACGCACGCGTGCGCGTACGCCGAACCGAGCGGGCCGGAGAAGGCCATCCCGGCGGCGCCGGCCAGGAACAGCGCCGACGACAGGACCATCGCGCCGCGCTTGTCGTAGCGCTTGGACAGCCAGACCCAGAGCGGCATGGTGATCAGCAGCGGGCCGACGATGCCCAAAAAGAGCGTGGTGGTCGCCGTCGGGTCGCCCAGCGTGTAGGTGGCGAAGTACGGGGCGCCGGCCAGCATGACACCGGCCGCGAACATCTGGGCGCAGCTGAAGCCGAGCAGCACCATGAACGTCTTGTTCGAGCGGGCGGCGGCGAACTGGGCGGCGATCGACGGCTCCGCCTCGGCCCGCGCGATCACCGGGGCGCGGGCCGTGCCGAAGAAGGCGGCGAGCATCGACACCAGCAGCACGGCGCCGATGAGCAGCCCCATGGTCCGGTGGCCGGAGACGTCGGTGCCCGCGATCGCCGGCGCGCCGGCCCCGGAGAGCAGGATCCCCAGGCCGACGAAGACCATCTTCCACTGCAGGAGCGAGGAGCGCTCGTGGTAGTCGTCGGTCATCTCCGCCGGCATCGCCTTGTACGGAACCTCGTAGAAGGCGTAGGCCGTCGCGGTGAGGAAGTAGAAGAAGGCGACGTACAGGGCGGCCTGGACACCGGTGAGCGGGGGACCCGCGAAGGTGAGGGCGAACGTCACCGGCAGGGTGACCGCACCCAGGAGCATCCAGGGGCGGCGGGCGCCGAAGCGGGAGACCGTCCGGTCGGAGCGCTGGCCCACCCAGGGGTTGATGAACATGTCCCAGAGCTTGGGCAGGAAGACCACGACGCCGGCGATCCAGGCGGGAACCGCGAGCACGTTCGTCATGTAGAAGAGCAGCAGCAGTCCGGGGACCGTGGAGAAGGTGGCGGTGCAGACGGAGCCGATACCGTAGCCGACGCGCACGCCGCGCGACACGGTGACGACGGCGGGGGAGGGCGCCGGGGAGACCATGCCACATTCAATCGCAGCGAGTGGGCGCCCGGTAGGTCCCGAGGAGGGGCGGCCCGCGAAAGGCGAGAATATTTCGGCTCCACCCGGCCGGGGGTGCCGGGCGACGGGACCGCCGTCCGTCCCGCGCGATCCGGCGGCAGGCCCTCCATCCACGTGGCATACATCCAGCTCAGGCTGCCCATAAACGGAAATATCGGGATTAAGCGGGCTGAAGCGCGACCCGGGCACCATCGACCCCCGACGCCTCTGCCGCCACTCTGGTTTACCTGGGACCCACAGTTAATGTCCGGAATTTGCTGACAAGAGCGATCCGTCCCCGACAGAATGCGGAGTCCATCCAGCGCCTAACCAACTGGAGGAACCGACATGCGCAGACCGCTAGGGGCACTTCTCTGCCTCGGGAGCCTGGCGGCCCTCAGCACGCCGATCGCCACGGCTCACGCCGCGGCCGCTCCCCAGGCCGAGTGCCGTGTGTACGCCGCCAAGCCGTACGTCAACGCCGCCGGACGGATCCAGGCCTCCGCCGCGCGGCTGGGCTGCGACGACACCGCCCTGGTCCGCATCCGCATCAAGCGCGCCGTCCCCGGAACCGACCCGATCGTCAAGAGCGCGTCCCGGCAGGGGACCAACGGACGGGTGACGGTGAAGCTGCGCTGTGCCCCCGGCGTCTACTACGCCGTCGTCACCGACTACCGGGGCAACAACGGCCGTTCCAAGCCCGTCAGGCTCGGCTGCTCCCCCAGCACCCCGACCCCCACCCCGACCGGCACCACCAAGCCGACTCCGGCGCCGACCCCCTCGGCCAGCACCACCCCCACCCCGGCTCCCAGCTCGGCGCCGGGCTCCTCCCTGTCCGAGGAGGTGGTGCGCCTGACCAACGTCGAGCGGCAGAAGAACGGTTGCGGCCCGCTCGTCTCCGACCCGCAGCTGCGCTCGGCCGCGCAGGGCCACTCGGACGACATGGCGGCCAAGAACTACTTCAGCCACACCTCGCAGGACGGCCGCGACATGACCGACCGGATCAAGGCGAGCGGGTTCAGCCCGATGCGGGCCTGGGCCGAGAACATCGCGATGGGCCAGCGCACCCCGGCCGAGGTGGTCACCGCCTGGATGAACAGCTCCGGCCACCGGGCCAACATCGTGAACTGCGCCTACACCCACCTCGGGGTGGGCGTGGCCAACAGCTCCCGGGGCATCTACTGGACCCAGAACTTCGCCAGGCACTAGGCACCCCGGGCCGCCGGTCCCCCACCGGCACCCGGAAGGCACCTGACGGAAAACGGCCCGTGCCCCCCGCGACGTGAACTCGTCGCGGGGGGCACGGGCCGTTGCTCTCCCCGAGCGCGGCCACCTGACCCCGGTGACCTGAACGCCGCGAATCGAGCGCTGTGAATCCGAGCGCTGTGAGACCGGGCGCCGTTACTTGAGCCAGCTCATCATCGGGCGGAGCTTGGCACCGGTCTTCTCGATCGGGTGCTCGGCGATCTCCTCGCGGTAGGCGGTGAACTTCTTCTGGCCGCCGTCGAACTCCTCCACCAGCTCCTTGGCGAACTCGCCGGACTGGATCTCGGCGAGGATGCGCTGCATCTCCTTCTTCGTCTCCGGCGTCACGATGCGCGGGCCGCGGGAGTAGCCGCCGTACTCGGCGGTGTCGGAGACCGACCAGTACATCTTCGAGATGCCGCCCTCGTACATCAGGTCGACGATCAGCTTCATCTCGTGCAGGCACTCGAAGTAGGCGACCTCGGGCTGGTAGCCCGCCTCGATCAGGGTCTCGAAACCGACCTTGATCAGCTCGGACACGCCGCCGCACAGCACGGCCTGCTCACCGAACAGGTCGGTCTCGGTCTCCTCCTTGAAGGTCGTCTTCAGCGCGCCGGCGCGGGTGCCGCCGATGCCCTTGGCGTACGACAGCGCGAGCTCCAGGGCGTTTCCGCTGGCGTCCTTCTCCACCGCGACGAGACACGGCACGCCGCGACCCGCCGTGTACTGGCGGCGCACGAGGTGGCCGGGGCCCTTGGGAGCGACCATGGCCACGTCCACGCCCTCGGGAGCCTCGATGAGGCCGTAGCGGATGTTGAGGCCGTGCCCGAAGAAGAGCGCGTCGCCCTCGACCAGGTTCGGGGCCACGTGGTCGGCGTACAGGTGGCGCTGGATGTGGTCCGGCGCGAGGATCATGGTCAGGTCGGCCTCTTCGACGGCCTCCGAGGGGGTGAGCACGCGCAGGCCGTCGGCCTCCGCCTTCTCCCGGCTCTTGGAACCCTCGGGCAGACCCACCCGGACGTCCACGCCGGAGTCGCGCAGCGAGAGCGCGTGGGCGTGGCCCTGGCTGCCGTATCCCAGAACGGCGACGTGCCGGCCCTGGATGATCGACAGGTCGGCCTGGTCGTCGTAGAAGATCTCAGTCACTTGCTTAACCTTTCGGGTTTCTCGTACGCGTTACGCGGTCCGGTCCAGGGCCCGGAGAGAACGGTCGGTGATGGAACGGGCTCCGCGGCCGATGGCCACCATGCCCGACTGGACAAGCTCCTTGATGCCGAACGGCTCCAGGACCTTGATGAAGGCCTGCAGCTTGTCCGGCGTGCCGGTGACCTCGATGGTCACCGCGTCCGAGGAGACGTCGACGCAGCGTGCCCGGAACAGGTTGACCAGCTCCAGCACGCTGGACCGGTTCTCCGCGTCGGCCCGCACCTTGATCAGGGTGAGCTCGCGCTGCACCGACTGCGCCGGGTCGAGCTCCACGATCTTCAGCACGTTGACGAGCTTGTTGAGCTGCTTGGTGACCTGCTCCAGCGGCAGGTCGGCGACGTTGACCACGATGGTCATCCTGGAGATGTCCGCGTGCTCGGTCGGCCCGACCGCCAGCGAGTCGATGTTGAACCCCCTGCGGCTGAACAGTGACGCGACGCGCGCGAGCACGCCCGGCTTGTTCTCCACCAGCACGGAGAGCGTGTGCCTGCTCATGCCTAGTCCTCGCTGTCCCAGACGGGCGCCATGTCGCGCGCGAACTTGATCTCGTCGTTGCTGGTCCCGGCGGCGACCATCGGCCACACCATGGCGTCCTGGTGCACCACGAAGTCGATGACCACCGGCACGTCGTTGATCTCCATGGCCTTCTTGATCGTCGCGTCCACGTCCTCCGGGCGCTCGCACCGCAGCCCCACGCAACCGTACGCCTCGGCGAGCTTGACGAAGTCGGGGATCCGGCGGACCGTCTGCAGGTCGGTGTTGGAGTAACGCTGGTTGTAGAACAGCGTCTGCCACTGCCTGACCATGCCCAGGTTACCGTTGTTGATGATCGCGACCTTGATCGGCACGCCCTCGATGGTGCAGGTGGCGAGCTCCTGGTTGGTCATCTGGAAGCAGCCGTCGCCGTCGATGGCCCAGACCGTGGTGTCGGGGCGGCCCATCTTGGCGCCCATCGCCGCAGGCAGGGCGAAGCCCATCGTGCCCGCGCCGCCGGAGTTGATGAACGTGCCGGGGTTCTCGTAACCGATGAACTGCGCGGCCCACATCTGGTGCTGGCCGACGCCCGCGGTGTAGATCGCGTCCGGGCCGACGAGCGCGCCCAGCCGCTCCATGACGTACTGCGGGGCGAGGGAGCCGTCCTCGAACTCGGTGTAGCCCAGCGGGTAGGTCGCCCTGTAGGCGTTGAGCGCCGTCCACCAGTCGGCGTAGTCGCCCTTGCGCTCCTCGTTGCGCACCACGCTGATCAGGTCGGAGAGGACCTCCTTGCAGTCGCCCACGATCGGGACGTCCGCGTGCCGGTTCTTGGAGATCTCCGCCGGGTCGATGTCCGCGTGGACGACCTTCGCGTGCGGCGCGAAGGTGGACAGCTGGCCGGTGACGCGGTCGTCGAAACGGACGCCGAGCCCGATGATCAGATCGGACCTCTGCAGCGCGCCGACCGCCGACACCGAGCCGTGCATGCCGGGCATGCCCATGTGCTGCGGGTGGCTGTCGGGGAAGGTGCCCCGAGCCATCAGCGTGGTGACCACCGGGATGCCGGTCAGCTCGGCGAACTCCAGCAGCTGCGCCGACGCCCCCGCCCGGTGCACGCCGCCGCCCACGTAGAGGACGGGCCGCCTGGCCTCGACGATCAGCTTCGCCGCCTCGCGGATCTGCTTGGAGTGCGGCCGGGTCACCGGCCGGTAGCCCGGCAGCTGCATGACCACCGGCCACTCGAACGTCATCTTCGCCTGGAGCGCGTCCTTGGCGATGTCGACCAGCACCGGCCCCGGACGCCCCGTCGAGGCGATGTGGAAGGCCTCCACGATCGTCCTGGGAATGTCGTTCGGGTCGGTGACCAGGAAGTTGTGCTTCGTGATCGGCATGGTGATGCCGGAGATGTCGGCTTCCTGGAAGGCGTCCGTGCCGATGGCGTTGCTGGCCACCTGGCCGGTGATCGCGACCATCGGGACCGAATCCATGTACGCGTCGGCGATCGGGGTGACCAGGTTGGTCGCGCCGGGACCGCTGGTCGCCATGCAGACCCCGACCCTGCCGGTGGCCTGCGCGTAGCCCTGGGCCGCGTGACCCGCGCCCTGCTCGTGCCGTACAAGCACGTGCCGGACCTTGACCGAGTCGTAGAGCGGATCGTAGGCGGGGAGAATCGCGCCGCCCGGGATCCCGAACACGGTGTCGACCCCGACGTGCTCCAGCGCCCTCACGAGGGCCTGGGCTCCTGTCATCTGTTCGGTCATCGGCTCGTTCCTTGTGGCTGAGCATGCGTAATGGCATAAAAAATGCCCCATTCCGCCTGGTCGGCGGAGCTGGGGCGGCGCGCAGGTCGTAGTGCTTCGGCTATCGGCCCGCGCGCCGGCGAAGTACTACGAGAATCCCACGGTGAAGCTGCATGGCTCCACCATGGCCGACGCGGCACCCCCGCGTCAAATTCATGGGACACATATCTCAGAGTCCGAGATGCGAGGTCACGCGGGAGTGCCGAGGCTGGAGAGGCTGGTGCGCATCAGCGAGTCGACGCCGCGCGCGGCCATCGGGCGCGCCACCAGGAACCCCTGACCGCGGGTGCAGCCCATCTCGCGCAGCAGTTCCAGCTGCTCGGGCCGCTCGATGCCCTCGGCGACGACGATCAGCCCCAGGTCGTGACCGAGCCGCACGATCGTGCGGGTCAGCAGGGTCAGCGTCTCGTCACGGCCGAGCCCCGACACGAAGGACGGGTCGATTTTGATCATGTCGACCGGAAGCTGCCGCAGGAACGCCAGCGAGGCGTAACCGGTGCCGAAGTCGTCGATGGCGAGCCGGACCCCGAGGGCGCGCAGCTCGGAGAGCCGGGTGATGGTCTCCTCCGCGTCCTCGACCAGCATCTCCTCGATGACCTCCAGGGTCAGCGCGCTGGGCGGCAGCCCGCTCTCGACCAGGGCCGCCTCGACGGTCTCCACGAAGCGCGGCGCCATGATCTGCCGGGCCGACAGGTTGAGCGAGAGCCCGATCTCCCAGGCGGAGGCGCGCCAGGCGGCCACCTCCCGGCAGGACTCGCGCAGGATCCACTCGCTCAGCGGGACGATCAGGCCGGTGTCCTCGGCCGGGCCGAGGAACTGCTCCGGCGGGACGAACTCGCCGCCCCGGCACCAGCGCACCAGCGCCTCGACGGCGGTGACGCGCGAGGTGGCCAGGTCGACCACCGGCTGGTACTCGATCGCGAACTGGTTCTCCAGCAGGGCCCGCTGCAGGTCGGCGGCGAGCTCCAGGCGCCGCACCACGTCGGCGTGCATGTGCGCGGCGAACACCTCGACCCGGCGCCCGCCCAGCTCCTTCGCCCTGGCCATCGCCACGTCCGCGTTGCGGATCAGGTCGGCGGAGGAGACGTCGTCGGCGGCGAAGGCCACCCCGACGCTCGCGGTCAGCGCGATGTCGCGGTCGGCCACCCGGAACGGCTCGGACGAGACCGTGCGGACCAGCCGCTCGGCCAGGTCGACCGCCGTCTGGGCGTCGACCGGCGCCTCCAGCAGCACCGCGAACTCGTCACCGCCCCAGCGCGCGAGGGTGTCGTCGGTCCGTACGGCGGCGCGCAGCCTGCGGGCCGCCTGGCCGAGCAGGTAGTCGCCGCTGGCGTGACCCACCGAGTCGTTCACCGCGGTGAAGCCGTCCAGGTCCAGGAAGACCACCGCGACGTTGCACGTGCCCGGACGGGCCAGCACCTCCCGGGTGCGCTCCTCGAAGTAGGCCCGGTTGGGCAGGCCGGTGATGCCGTCGTGGAAGGTGAGGTGGGCGACCTGGCTGCGCAGGGCCTCCTGGTCGCTGATGTCGCGGGTGGTGACGAGCAGCAGGTCCTCGCCGCGCACGTGCCGGGTGGCCACCGACTCGGCCGGCCGCCAGGTCCCGTCGGAGGCCCGGACCCGGCAGGCGACCATGCACGCGCCCGGCCCCTCCTCGGCCTCCTCCTCCAGGCTCATCGCGCTCAGCGCCGCCTGGATTCCCGGCACGTCCTCGGGATGGATGTAATCGAAGATCCTCCCGCCGACCAGGTCGTCGGGGCGGTAGCCGTACGTGATCTCGACGCCCTCGCCGATCTGCCGCACCACGCCGTCGTAGTCGCACAGCATGACCACGTCCCCGGCGCTCTCGGCGAGGTCGTGCAGCTGCCGCTCGCCGAGATGGAGCAGGCTCCGCAGCCGCCCGGTCTCCAGCAGCGTCACGAACAGGCGTACCAGCAGGACGGCGACGATCGACGCGCACACCGAGGCCAGGACCGCCGGCGGGCCGTGCACCCCGCCGCTGATCACGCGGAGGAGCACCACGACGGTGGCCACGCCGACGAGGAACAGCGGCACGGCCGCGATCAGCGACGACGTGCTCTCGCGGACGGACGGCTCGTCGTCCGCGGGCTCGGGCGGCCGGGTCGCGGGCCCGCTCCACGGGACCGCGGCGAGCACCAGGAACGCGGCGGGGGCGAGCCACACCCAGGTCAGGGACGGCGTGTCTCCGCTCACCCGGGCGAGCGCGGTGATCGTCTCAGAGGTCGCGACGGTGGCGAGCACGGCCAGCGCGGCCAGGCCGACCGGCCAGGCCGACCGCCGGATCGGCACCACCGCGGGGCCCACGACGCAGGCGAGGATCAGGCAGAACAGCGGCGAGGCGAAGCTGACCGCGGCGTCGCCCGCGTCACCGGCGTCGCCGTAGACCGGGCCCACCAGCGACACCCAGAGGATCACCAGGATGGCGGCGGCGCACACGTAGGAGTCGGCGAGGTCGCGCAGCAGGGCGTGCCCGCGCGCGGGCCTGGCCGCCGACAGCGCGGTGCCGACCGCGATCATGGCCGTACCGGCCAGGAGCACCAGGTCGGCGAAGGTCACCACGAAGGGCGCGCCGTCCGCGATCGGCCGCACCCCCACCCCGGCCAGCCAGGTGAGCGAACCCCCGGCCAGCCAGCGCCAGGCCAGCGCCCTGCGCCGGTCGATCACCTTGGAGGCGGCGGTGAACAGCGAGCCCGCGGCGGCCGCGGCGGTGACGACGCCCGCCACCGCCTCGACGACCACTGCGGGAGCGCCGCTGACCAGAGCGGCAACGAGCCCCACCACGCCTATGGCGGCGGCGGTCAGCGGTACCCGGGGGTCACGCCAGCGGATCAATGTCGTCTGCCCATCAGTGTCGTTTGGTGTGTCTCGTCGATGTGTTTCGCTTTCGCAGCATCCCTTGCTCGCCGCACTCGCGCTGCCGGCGTGAGCGCGTCGTCCTTCGTCCTCGGCGCTCGCACCGGCACAGGGCCAGTGTGTGCCGTCCGGTCCGCGCGAGGGGCGACAACGCCGTAGTCGTCACCGATCTGATAACCGCGCGAGCCACGGAGATCACTTTTAACCGACGGTACGCACCGCAGGTCACGAGGCAGCCACGGTCCGGATTCCTTTGCCGGTCAGTACGAACCCGTGATCACATTTTTGAGCGGCTCGCCCGCGAGGTAGCGCAGCAGCTGGGAGCGGAGCAGCTTCAGCGTGCGCCGTACCGAGGCCGGATTGCTGCCCGCGACGTGCGGGGTGATGAGAACTCCCGGCGCCGTCCACAGCGGGTGGTCCGCGGGCAGGGGTTCGGGGGCGGTGACGTCGAGCGCGGCGAGGATCCGGCCGCCCCGCAACTCGGCGACGAGCGCGTCCGTGTCGACCACCGGGCCCCTGGCCGCGTTCACCAGGAGGGCGCCGTCCTTCATCGCGGCCAGGAACCCGGCGTCCACCATCCCGGTGGTCTCGGGTGTCGAGGGGACGAGCAGCACCACCACGTCCGCCCCGGGCAGCAGGCCGGGCAGCTCGTCCAGGCCGTGCACACCCGGCCTGGCGGTCCTGGCCACCCGGACGACGTCGACCTCGAAACCGTCGAGCCGCCGTTCCAGCGCCTCGCCGATCGAGCCGTAGCCGACGACCAGGACCGTGGAGTCGGCCAGCACCCCGGTGTGGTGATAGGTCCACTCGCCCCGGAGCTGGGCACGGACGAACCCGGGGAACTCCCGGAGCACGGAGATCATCGCTCCCACCACCCACTCGGCGGTGCCCGCGTCGTGCACGCCCCTGGCGTTGCACAACGTCACCCCCTCCCGCAGGTGCGGCCGGTAGGCGTCGACTCCCGCCGTGACGGTCTGCAGCAGCCGCAGGCCGGTCATCCGGGCGAGCAGCCCGGGGAGGTCCGCCACCGGCATCAGCGGCGGGATCCACACCTCGGCCTCGTGCGCGCCCTCGGGCACCGGCTCCGTGCCGTCGTAGACGACGCACTCCACTTCCGGGAGGTCGCACAGGACATCGGCCGCGGCTTTGGAAGGGACCCAGATCTTCATGGACGCATTATCCAGCCGCACACCCGCGCCGCCGCCCCGCCGGCCACTCCGGAGAGCGGGTGGAGGAAAGGAGAGGCGTGGTGAGGAGCAGGCGCGGCCCCGCTATTCGGGCACGCACTTCAGGTTGAGCTCGGGGCGGTAGACCGTGGTCTTCTTGACCCGCTTGATCTCCTTGCCGTCCTGCTTGAAGACGCGCCAGACGTCGATCGTGAAACCGTTCTGGCCGACCATCTCGATGCAGTCGGGACCGCTGTCGGTCTCGTCCTTGAACGGGGTGATGTCGTATCTCTCGGACGAGATCGACTCGATCTCGTAGCGCTTGGTGCTCCAGAAGGCGACGGTCACCCCGGTGTCGCTGGTGGAGGTCTTCACCAGCACGCCGTACGGCGAGTCGTTCTTCCAGCGGAAGTCGGGCTCGGGCCAGGAGACCGTGGACTCGCGCCCGGCCGGGTAGCGGGAGATGTAGAACTCGTGCGCCACGTGCTGGACGTCCTCGAGACCGCCGAAGAACACCGCGTTGTACATGGTGGTGACGAACTGGGAGATGCCACCGCCGACCGAGTCGACCAGCCTGCCGCCCTGGATCATGGGGGCGGGGACGAAGCCGCGGGCCGTGTCACGCTGGCCGATGACGCCGTTGAGCGAGAAGGTCTCGCCCGGCTTCACCAGGTAGCCGTCCAGGAGCCTGGCGATCGTCCTGATGTTGGTGACCCGGGGCACGCAGCACGCGTAGGGCGTGGTGAACTGGCTGATCCGCTCCTTGATGCCGAGCTTGCGCGCCTCGGCGTCGGACATCCGCGGCTTGACGGTGGTCAGGAGCACCGGGATCGTCCGGTCGCCGTCACCGGCGATCATCTCGACCACGTCGGAGGCGAGCCGCTCGTCGTTGATGCCCTTCCCCCTGCGGCCGGGCACCAGCTTCGGCTTTCCCCCGACGATCTGGAACGTGGGGTCGCGCGGGGCCAGGACCGGGTCGACGAGGTCGCCCTCCACGGAGGCGACCGCGCTCCTGGCGTCGAACTCCGGCTCCATGCCGCCGGAACCGTCCGGCTTGAAGGACAGGTGGGCGGCGAGGGTCTCCACCGGCAGCTGGGCCTGCTTGCCGGCGAAGGTCAGCGTGACCGGCCCTGAAAGGGCCTTGCCGGCGTCGGCCGCGGCCTTTTCGACCGCCTCCCGCCCGGCCATCGGTTTGATCACCGAGACCGGCAGGCGGACCTCCTTCGACGGGCCGAGGAAGGCGTTCGTGATCGCGGTGATCGCGGCCTCCCGCTCCAGCTCCCTGCCGTCGCGGGGCGTCACGACGACGGGCTTGACGCCCTCGAACGTGACCGAACCCTCGCGGACCTTGAGGTCGATCTTCCTGGCCAGGCTCGCGACCGCGGTCCGCATGCTCTCGGAGTCGGCGGAGACCTTGGGCTCCAGCTCGGTGGTGCCGGTGAAGGCCCGCCAGACCTGGGAGGGGCTGGGGAAGTCGCTGGGCGCCTGGTTGATGGTGGCGACCACGTCGAACTCCAGCCCCGCCTTGCCGGGGTCGAGGTCGTAGCGCTTGCCCGCGGCCAGGAGGGTCATCTCCCCGGAGGCCTCGCCCGCCAGGCGGTCCCTGAGCTTGTCGGCCGCCTCGGTCGCGGTCAGGCCGCCGATGTCGATGCCCCGCACCGTGGTGCCCGGCAGCATCCTGCCGGACATGATGACCGCGGGCACCGCGTAGGCGAGCCCGACGACGAACAGCACGGTGAGGACGATCAGGAAGAACCTGCGGGCCCCGCGGCGGCGCGGGGGCGGCTCCTCGTAGCGGAGCCCGCCGGGTTGCGGGAACCCTCCGTCGCCGCCGCGGACGAGCGTGGGCTCGTCACGCTGGAAGGGGCGTTCCGGCGGGGAGGCCATCTGCCAGGGCTGCGGGGGCCGGGGGGCGGGGGGGAGCGTCGTCCCGCGGGCCGGTGCGGCGGGGCCTCCTGGACCGGGAGATGCTCCGGCCCCGGTGGGGCCGAAGATGTCGGGTGAGACCCCCGGCGGAAGGCCGGGGCCGCCCTGGGAACGGGCTCCCTGCACGCCGGGAGGGAGCCGCGGGTCGCGGGCGCCCGGCGGGACGGGGCCCGAGGGAAGAGGCATTGCCTCAAAGGGGTCCGGTGGCGGGTTCACAGACGCTCCGGCGTTCCGCACGGCCTCCGCATCCTCCTGCTTCGCAGCTTCCACCTCCGGCAACCTTAAACCACATTGGTCAACCGCCGTCCCAAAAGGAGTAACAAATCAGCCTGTCCAGCGGTAACGGTGTTCCGGCCTTCCCGCGGTGCCGTACCTCGGGCGGAGTTCCGCCTGGCCCGCCGCGCACAGGTGTTCCAGGTACCGGCGGGCGCTGACCCTGGAGAGACCGGTGATCGTCGCCGCCTCGGCCGCGGACAGGTCGCCGCCGCTCTCCCTGAGCGCCGCGGCGACCAGGGAACACGTGGTGCCGGACAGCCCTTTGGGAAGCGGCGGCGGCACCCCCCTGACCGCGCCGAAGAGCCGGTCGATCTCGTCCTGGCGGGCCTCGTCCCCGAGGGTGGCGAGCTGCCTGCGGATCTCGGCGTACTGTTCGAGGCGCTCGGCCAGGGCGCGGGCGGTGAAGGGTTTGATCAGGTAGTTGACCGCGCCGCCGCGCATCGCCGCCCGGACCGTGGCCACGTCCCGCGCGGCGGTGATCACCAGGATGTCCACGGGGTGCACGGCCTCCCTGAGCTTCGCGAGGACGTCGAGTCCCGACATGTCCGGCAGGTAGATGTCGAGCAGGACCAGGTCGGGCCTGCGCACCGCGGCCGACGCGATCGCGGCGCCCCCGGTGTGGACGACGTCGGCGACCGTGAAGCCGGGCGTCCTGGCGACGTAGCCGCCGTGGATCCTGGCCACCATGAAGTCGTCGTCCACGACCAGGACGCGGATCTCCCCCGTGTGCCCGTTCCCGGTCAACTCGGCACCTTCCGTTCGGCGGATCCCCCGGCGGGGGGCGGCGCGGGTTCACCGGTGCGGGACGGGCCGGTGCGGGACGGATCGGTGCGGGACGGATCGGTGCGGGACGGATCGGTGCGGGACGGGGAAGGCTCTCCGGCGGGCGGGACCGAGGGCTCGCCGGTGGGCAGGAGCGCGGTGAAGACGGCTCCGCCCGCGTTGTGCACCCGCACCCAGCCGCCCCGGCGCGCGCACGCCTGGCGGGTCAGGGCCAGGCCCAGGCCGCGCGGCCCGGCGTGGGCGGCCTTGGTGGTGAAGCCCTCCCTGAACACCTCGTGGACCAGGCCCGGGGTGATTCCCGGACCGGAGTCGCCGACCCGGACGCGCAGGCCGTCCGCCTCGGTACGGACCGAGACCTCCACCGTTCCCCCGGTCTCCTGCAGCGCGTCGAGGGCGTTGGCGACCAGGTTGCCGACGACCAGGACCGCGTCGTGCGGGTCTCCGAGCATGCCCGCCTCCACCCGGGAGTCGTCGGACAGCACCAGGGTCGCGCCCCGCTCGGCCGCCTCTGCCGACTTGGCCAGCAGCAGCGCGGCCAGCGTCGGGTCGGCGACCTTCTCCCTGATGCCCGAGGCGTGCCTGCTGTAGGCCTCGGTGGTCTGGGTGATGTAGCTGACGGCCGTCTCGTGCTCGCCGAGTTCCAGCAGGCCGACCACCGTGTGCATCCGGTTGGCGAACTCGTGGGCCTGCGCGCGCAGCGCTCCGGTCGTGGTGCTGGCCTGGTCGAGCTCGCGTGCCAGCCGCACCAGCTCGGTACGGTCCCGCAGGGTGACCACCCAGCCGCTCTGCCGTTCCCGTACCGCCACCGGGGTCCGGTTGAGCACCAGCACCCGGTCGCGGTGGAGCACCACCCGGTCGTCGCCGGGGTCCACGCCGTCCAGCACGTCCCGCATCCGGTCGGACAGGGGCATCTCCCGCAGGCTCCGGCCGACGTCGTGCTGGGAGAGTCCGAGCAGGTCGCGTGCCGCGTCGTTGACCAGCGTCACCCGTCCCTGGAGGTCGAGGGCGAGCACCCCCTCCTTGACGCCGTGCAGCACGCCCTCGCGCTGTTCGAGCAGGGCCGCGATCTCCCCCGGTTCCAGGCCGAACGTCTGGCGGCGTACCCGCCGGGCGATCAGCGCGGCGGCGGCCGACCCGGCGACGAGGACCGCGAGGACCGTCCACAGCAGCGGCGGGAGCGCCTCGCCGAGCTGGTCGGCGACGGTCCCCTCCAGGATCCCGACCGAGGCCAGGCCGATGACCTGCCCCGAGGCGTCGAAGATCGGGGCCTTGCCGCGCACCGAGCGGCCGAGGGTGCCCGTCTGGATGCCGGTCCAGTGCCGCCCGTTCGTCATCACCTCCGAGCCGTCGGTGGACAGCCTCTTGCCGATCAGGGCCGCGTTGGGGTGGGCGTAACGGATCTGGTCGCGATTCGCGATCACCACGTAGTCGGCGCCGGTGGCCGCCTGCACCCCGAGCGCGATCGGCTGCAGGCTCAGCTCGGGCCGGGGCCGGCCGAACGCCTCACGCACCTGGGGAAGCCCCGCCACCGACTCGGCGATCGCCAGGGCGCGCTGCTGGTACTGGCGGTCCAGCAAAACGCGGGTGTGTTCCATCCAGACGCCCGCCGTACCGCCGACCGCGAGGAACACGATCACGGTCTGTAACGCGAAAAGCTGGGTGCCGAGCGAGGCGTTGAGTAAGCGTCGCACGAGTCAACTCCCTGGTCAGGGCCTCGATGAAAGCAGTCTGAGGTAACGGCGAGGTCGCGAGGAGGTGTGACCAATATGACCGATACGACGGCAACCACGCAAAGGATCGACAGGGCGGCCTCCTGAGGTCACGATCCTCACCACGCTTTCTTCACGTTTGTTTGGAGCTGACCATGCGTCTTCGGAGACTGGCCGCCCTCGCGGTGCTGTCCCTCGCCGCCCTCACCGCCTGCGGTTCCGGCGGCGGCTCAGGTACGAGCGCGCTGAGAATCATGGCGCCGGCCTCACCGGGAGGCGGCTGGGACCAGACCTCCCGCGTCGCCGGGGAGGCGCTCAAGGCCGCCGAGCCGTCCCGCAAGGTCGAGGTCTACAACGTGCCCGGCGCGGGCGGCACCATCGGCCTGGCCCAGCTCGCGGGCGAGAAGGGCAACGGCGACCTGTTGATGACCATGGGCCTGGTCATGGTCGGCGCGGTCGAGCAGAACAAGTCGAAGGTCACCCTGGCCGACACCACGCCGATCGCGAAGCTCACCGAGGAGTACGAGATCGTCGTGGTTCCCGCGGGATCGCCGTACCGGACGCTGGGCGACCTGGTGACGGCGTGGAAGGCGGACCCGACGAAGATCGCCATCGCGGGCGGCTCCGCCGGGGGCACCGACCACATCGTGGCGGGCCTGATGGCCAAGGCCGCGGGCATCGATCCCAAGCAGGTCAACTACATCGCCCACTCCGGCGGCGGCGAGGCGCTCAACGCGCTGCTCGGCGAGAAGGTCGCGATGGGGATCTCCGGCATCGGCGAGTTCGCCGAGCACGTGAAGTCCGGCAAGCTGCGCGCCCTCGGCGTCAGCTCTCCCGAGCGGCTCGGCAACGTGGACGCCCCCACCATCAAGGAGGCGGGCCTGGACGTGGAGCTGGCCAACTGGCGGGGGTTCGTCGCGCCCGGCGGGCTGGACGACGAGGAGAAGAAGGCCCTCACCGACCTGGTCACCAAGATGCACGACTCCCCGGCGTGGAAGGACGCGGTGATGAAGAACGGCTGGACCGACGTCTTCCAGACCGGGCAGCCGTTCGCCGACTTCCTCGCGACGGAGCAGACCAAGGTCAAGGCCGTCATCGCGGAGATGGGCCTCGTCTCCTGATGTCCCCCGTAGAAGACCCGTCCGGTCCCACCGGCACCGGTGCGGGCCCCGAGGCCGAGACCGGGTGGTCGTGGCGGCGGCCGGAGCTGGGGCTGGCGGTGCTGGTCCTCGCGCTGGGCGCGTTCGTGATCGCCGGCACCGCCGACGTGACCGCCGCCGGCTCCGCCCTCGGTCTCGGGCCCCGGTTCTTCCCGGCCCTGGTCGGGGGCGCGATGCTGCTGATCGGGCTGTTCTACGTGGTCGACGTGCTCAGGGGAGGCCACGGCGACCCCGAGGACGCCGAGGACGCCGAGGACATCGACTCCGGCGCGCGGGCCGACTGGCGGACGGTCGCGCTGGTCAGCGTGATCTTCCTCGCCTTCGCCGGACTGCTCGACCTGCTCGGCTGGGTCATCGCGGGCGCGCTGCTCTTCTTCGGCCTGTCCGTGACGCTCGGGGCGGCCCACCGGCTGCGCGCGGGCGTCATCGCGATCGTGCTGTCCACTCTCACCTACCTGGTGTTCGTCAGGGGCCTCGGCGTGACGCTGCCGGCCGGGCTGCTGTCCGGGGTGATCTGAGTGGAGTCCTTCCAGCTGTTGATGGACGGCTTCGCGACCGCCCTCACCCCGGTCAACCTGCTCTACGCGCTGGTGGGCGTCACGCTGGGCACGCTGGTGGGCGTGCTGCCCGGCATCGGCCCGGCCATGACCGTGGCGCTGCTGCTGCCGATCACGTTCACCGTCCCCCCGGCGAGCGCGTTCATCATGTTCGCGGGCATCTACTACGGCGGCATGTACGGCGGGTCGACCACCTCGATCCTGCTCAACACGCCCGGCGAGAGCTCCTCGATGATCACCGCGCTCGAGGGCAACAAGATGGCCAAACGCGGCCGGGCCGCCCAGGCGCTGGCGACGGCCGCGATCGGCTCGTTCGTCGCGGGCACCATCGCCACCGGGCTGCTGGTCGTCGCGGCGCCCCTGGTGGTGGACTTCGCGATCTCCTTCGGTCCCGAGGACTACTTCGCGCTGGCCGTCCTGGCCTTCACCGCGGTGTCGTCGGTGCTGTCCCGCTCCGTCGTACGGGGGCTGGCCTCGCTGGGTCTCGGCCTGGTCGTCGGGCTGGTCGGCATCGACCAGCAGACCGGGCAGGCCAGGCTGACCCTGGGCATCCCGCAACTGCTCGACGGCATCGACGTGGTGATCGTCGCGGTCGGGCTGTTCGCCCTGGGCGAGGTGCTCTACGTCGCCTCGCGGCTGCGGCACGGCCGGCCCGAGGTGGTCCCGGTCGGCCGGGCGTTCCTCGGCCGCTCCGACTGGTCGCGTTCCTGGCGGCCGTGGCTGCGCGGCACCGCGCTCGGCTTCCCTTTCGGCGCCCTGCCCGGCGGCGGAGCGGAGGTCCCCACGTTCCTGTCGTACTCGATCGAGAAGCGCCTGGCGCGCGGGATCGCCCGCGAGGAGTACGGCAAGGGCGCCATCGAGGGGGTCGCCGGTCCCGAGGCCGCCAACAACGCCTCGGCGGCGGGCACGCTCGTCCCGCTGCTCACGCTGGGCCTGCCCACCTCGGCGACGGCCGCGATCCTGCTGGCGGCCTTCCAGCAGTACGGGCTGCAGCCGGGCCCGCAGCTGTTCGACCACAACCCGGCGCTGGTCTGGGGCATGATCGCCTCGCTGTTCGTGGGCAACACCATGCTGCTGGTGCTCAACCTGCCGCTGGCCCCGCTCTGGGCCCGGGTGCTGCGGATCCCCCGGCCCTACCTCTACTCGGGGATCGTGCTGTTCGCGGCGCTCGGCGTCTACGCGCTGAACTCCTCCTGGGTGGAGCTGGTCATCCTCTACATCCTGGGCCTGCTCGGTTTCGCGATGCGCCGCTTCGGCCTGCCGGTGGCCCCGGCGGTGATCGGCCTGATCCTGGGCCCGATGGCCGAGATCCAGCTCCGCCGGGCCCTGGCCATCGGCGCGGGCGACGTGACGGTGCTGGTCAAGAGCCCGATCGCGGCGACGTTGCTGGTCGTCTCGCTCCTGGCGCTGTGCACGCCCCTCATCAGGAAGGCGGCCGCCCGTCGTCGCGGCGCCTGACCGGAACCTGGCCGTACCCGGATGCACCCGGATGCACCCGGACGCACCCGGACGCACCCGGACGCGGCACCCGCGGGCACGGACGGATGTCCGTGCCCGTTTCCGTTTCCTCCCGCTGTTCCCTCGCCACCGCTTCGCCGCCGTTTCCTCGCACGGACGTACGCCGCCGGGAATCTCCGGGCCCTTCAGGAGGTGAACGAGGCCAGCAGGTCGTCCAGCCCCGCCTTGACGCGCTCGACCGTCACCCCGCGATCGCGCAGGCGGTGGGCGAGCAGCGGCGCGGCCAGCGGGACATCACGACCAACCTCGTCCCGCCCGGTTCGACCGACACCGAGTTGGCCCTCTCCTCCTCGTGAGCGAGGGGATTCCCACGGTCGCCCGTGAGGGTTCCTGCTTCGTCGCCGGTCGCCCGCCAGAGAGGACTCTCCGTGAGGTCTCACACCGGCTCCACAGGCGTTTTACCTCTCCGCCAGCCCGGCGGCGAGGATATTCTTCGCCAGCGTGAGCCGACCATCCCGGTAGGTGAACGCCGAGCGGGTGTACTCGGCGCTGAGCCGCGACTTCTTGCGGGACTTGAACGTCGGGTACTTCGCGCGCTTGGCGAAGAAGTTCGCGAACGCCGCCTGCAGGTGCCGCAGCGCCTGCTGCAACGGCACCGACGACCCGACATCGCCGCCACCGTCGCGCAACTGGCGGGAGAGCGCGGCACCCGCCCGGCTGGCCTGCCTGGCGCTCATCCTGATCGGCGTCATCGGCCTCAAGCTCCTGGACGGGTGACACGACACCGGAGCCTCATGACAGGAACGCGGCATCGGGGCCTCACGACAGGAAACGGCCGCCCGGCCGTGGGGAGCCGGGCGGCCGGGCTCATCCCGGAAGAAGGCTATTCCTGGAGGGTGTCGACGGCCGGGCCGTTGAATTTCCAGCCGTCCTCCGTGGCCAGATAGCTGCACGAAACCCATCCCGTGGTGCCCGAGGGCAGCCCCGAGGCCGACCTGCCGCCCAGCCGGAACCTGCACCAACCGCCCGACGAGCCGAGAAGCTGCCCGTAATCGCCGTAGTAGAGGTAGCCGATGACCGTCGACCCTCCGGCACTCGACCGCAGGCGCACCCCGTCGGCGATGATCACCGCGTCCACGGCGGAGACCGCCGACATGGCGGAAGCGCCGTTCACCGGAGTCGCCTGAGCGGGGACGGCCGCGACGGCCGTTCCCGCGGCGGCCGTCAACGTCACGGCGGCGAATGCCAGGAACCTTTTCATTGGACGCTCTTCCGATCGTGAGGTCAGGTCATGTCGGAGTGAAAGGCGAGACTGCAGTGATTACTGTGCAAGGCACCAAGAATTTCGTCAATACCTATTCATATTCAGAAATGGGAATTACCACATAAAAAAGGCCACTCCGATGCCGGAATTCATGCGACCGATAAGGACTTCCGGCCTCCGCCACCCGGCCGGAGGCGCCCGAATTCCCCGGCGATCCCGTAATGCGACCGGCGCGATCTCCCGGGCCCGGCACCGGACGATTCCGGCGGTCGCGGCCACGGTCGCCTCGGACACGGGCGATTCCGGCGTCACGACCATGGTCGCCTCGGACGCGGAAGACGCCGGCGGACGACCGCCGACGCGGGCGGCGATCCGCGCCGAGGCGGGGACGACATGCCCGTACCACGCCCCCCCAGCAGGCCTTTCCCTCCAGGACGGGTGCCACGAAGCCACCCATACAATGCGTCTATACATAGTGTACGGTCTGCGTGTACGACGTCATCGGCCGAGGCCGCCTCCGGCGCGCACCACCTCTGCGCGGGCGATCGTGCCACCGGGACGGAGCCGCCGCGGCCGTTCCCCCATGCCGTACCACCGGACGCGCAGGGCGGCCACGTTCTCTCCGGCATGGGCCACCGAACAAGGAGATCTCTTGCAGAAAATCGCGAACCGCGCCACGTTCCTTCTCGTGCACGGAGGCCATCACGGACCGTGGAGCTGGGAGAGGCTGCAGGGCGTGCTGGACGAGAGAGGCTGGCCGAGCCGCACGGTGAGCCTGCCCAGCGCCGTCCGGAACGAGCCCGGCGCCGAGCCGCTCCCCGGCATGTACGACGACGCCGAGGTCATTCGGAAGGCACTTGACGACATCACCGGACCGGTGATCGTCGTGGCTCATTCGTACGGTGGTGTACCGGCCACCGAGGCCGTCGCCGGGGCGGCCAACGTCGCGCACATCGTTTACGTGGCCGCTTACATGCTGGACGTCGGGGAAGGCATGTTCCAGACGCACGGAGTCCCCGTTCCGGAGTCTCTGGCCGGCCTGCGGCCCGCGGAGAATCCCGATCTCAACCTGCCCGCAGCCTTCTACGACGGCGATGCGACGAACCCGGAGACCGCCGAGGCGATTTCCCGTCTGGTGCCGCAGACCGTGCGCGCCGACTTCGAGGTGGTGACACGGGCCGGCTGGCGCACGACGCCGAACAGCTATGTCATCCCGGAAAAAGATGTCTCCATCACCGGAGGTGTCGCGGAGCAAATGGCGGCGTGCGCCGAAACCGTCTACCGCTGCCCGGGACATCACGCGCCGTTCTATTCGAACCCCAGGGAATTCGCCGACATCCTTGTGGACGTCGCCACGCGGTCGTCCTCGGCCGGGTAGGCCGTCCACCCGCGACCGGCCGGCACGGGCGCCGAGGCGACGTCGCAGGCCATGGCGCCCGCCGGGACGCGACCCATGCCGGCCCCGGTGGCCCGGCCCTAGTATGTGGTCATGACCTCTGTGACTCGTAGGCGCAAGGACGGTGCCGAGCGACCGGCTCCCGCCGAAGCGCAACTACTGGCCGCGGTCGAGCGGCTCCTCAAAAGGGGAGAGGTCTTCACTGAAATCAGCGTGCGACAGATCATCGAGGAGGCGGGCCTGTCACGCGCCACCTTCTACGCGCATTTTCGGGACAAGTCCCAGCTGCTCATCCGGCTTTCGGACACGCTGAGGGGCAGCCTGGTGGGATTGGCCAGGAAATGGGATCCGAGTGCGGGAGAGGACGGCGCGGCCAGATACGCGAAATTCTTCGAGGAGGTCATCGCGATACACCGGGAGAATTTCGCGACACTGTCCGCGTTGAGAGAACTGGCCACCTACGACCCGACCGTACGTGACTTCTACTCCGCCGATCTCGAGGAATTCGACGAGGCCGTTCACAGAACACTCGTCGACGAACAGGAGTCGGGCTCGACGCCTGCCGACCTGGACGCCGTGGCGGCGAGCCGGGTGATCGTCTGGGGGGGCGCGCAGGCGATCGCCCGGCACATCAGCGTGGACGACGGAAGTGGTGACGCGGCCTTCGCACGCGAGCTCGGCAAGATCTGGTGGCACGGCGCCTATCGCCGCCCCGGCGAACAGCCCGCCGCGAACTGACCGTGCGGGAGGCGGGCGCGCTCCGGTCGCCGGCACGCACCATCCCGCACCACGGCACACTCACCACCGCCGCCTGTCCCACCGGCGGCCCGAGCCTCACCGCCCGCTGCCCCCCGGCGGCCCGAGCCTCACCGCCTGCCTGCCCCCCCGGCGGCCACGACGCCCGATCCCGCGCGTCACAAGCAGGGCACAAGTGGTCCACAAGTGATCATTCCTAGATTCCTCCCTATGACCGGGGATCGAAGGCGGGAACCCGTGGCCGGCTCTCGACACCGAGGCCGAGAGGCCGCGGGAGCCGCGACGACGCGGCCCGCTCCTCCCCCGGCGGGCGGCCAGGGCCGGCTCGTCTACCGGGAGGAGGCGATGCGCCGGCATGTCGAGGCCCGCGCCGCCGCCCGGATGCCGCTGGTGATCGGCGGCCCGTCGTTCCTGCTGCTGTGGATCGTGGCGGCCGCCGTCCTGGCGGCCGGTGCCACGCTCGTCACCCTCGCGCTCGGAGCGGGCGGATGAGGAACCGCGTCCCGGTCCTGCTGCAGAACACCACCACCGAATGCGGCGCGGCGTGCCTGGCCATGGTGCTCTGCCACCACGGTCACCGCACCACGCTGCACCAGGTGTCCGAACGGCTCCAGGTCGGCAGGGACGGGCTGAGCGCCAAGGCCGTCGTGGAGGGCGCCCGCGAGCACGGCCTGAAGGCGCGCGCGTTCTCCCTCGCGCCCGAGGACCTGGCGCGCGTCCCGCTCCCCGCGGTCGCGCACTGGGAGTTCAACCACTTCGTGGTGGTCGAGCGCTGGTCACCCGACCGGGTGGACCTCGTCGACCCCGGCCGGGGCCGCCGCCGCCTGACACCGCAGGAGTTCAGTGCCGGGTTCACCGGCGTGCTGCTGGTCTTCGAACCCGGCGAGGGATTCCGCCGCGGCACGTCCTCGATGGCGAGCGCCTGGCGGCGCGAGTTCGTCCGCACCCTGTTCCGGCGCCGCCGCGGCCTGCTCGCGCAGGTCATCGCGGCCTCGCTGCTGCTGCAACTGCTGGGGCTGGCCCTGCCCCTTTTCTCCCAGCTGCTGATCGACGAGGTCGTCCCGTCGCGGGGAGCGGACCTGCTGCCCCTGCTGGGCGGCGCCGTGCTGCTGGCCGGGGTGGCCCAGTTCGTGATCGGCTACCTGCGGGCGGCGCTGCTGGTGGCCGTACGGGCCCGTGCCGACCAGGAACTCACCGAGGGGGTGATCGGCCACCTGGTGGCGCTGCCCTACCGGTACTTCGCGCAGCGCGGCAAGGGCGACCTGCTCACCCGGGCCGCCGGCGTCTCCACGCTGCGCGACATCCTCACCGGCCAGATCGTGGCGGCGCTGCTGGACGGCCCGCTGGCCGTCGGCTACCTCGTTCTCGTGTACGTCTGGGATCCCGTCTTCGGGCTGGCGCTGACCGGGGTGGTCGTCGCCCAGGGGCTCCTGGTCCTGGCCACCACCCGCCGGATCAACCTGCTCACCCAGCAGGAGCTCACCGCCTTCTCCGCGTCGCAGAGCAGCCTCATCCAGACGATCACCGGCATCGAGACGCTCAAGGCCTCCGGGGCCGAGCACCGGGCGGTGGAGCAGTGGTCGGCCCACTTCACCCGGCAGCTCAACGCCGACGTGCGCAGCGGCCTCACCCAGGGGCTGGTGGAGGCCGCGCTGTCCGCGATCCGGGTGGTCGCCCCGCTCGGCCTGCTGTGGCTCGGCACGTGGCGGGTCCTCGACGGGGAGCTGACCGTGGGCGCGTTGATCGCGCTCAACGCCATCGCGCTCGGCGCCCTGATCCCGCTGGGTTCGCTGATGACCGGCCTGCAGAGCCTGCAGCAGGCGGGCGCGCACTTCGACCGCCTGGCCGACATCCTCGCCTCGGAACCCGAGCCCGGCGACGGCATCGAGGTGCTGCGGCTGCGCGGCGCGGTGGAGCTGCGCGGCGTGAGCTTCCGGCACGACCCCCGTGGCCCGTGGGTGGTGCGGGACGTCTCGGTCTCCATCCGGCCGGGACAGAAGGTCGCCCTGGTGGGCCCCTCGGGGTCGGGCAAGAGCACGCTGGCCAGGCTGCTGCTCACCCTGCACACCCCGGTGGAGGGCGAGATCCGGTACGACGGCGTCCCGGCCTCCGAGCTCAACCTGCGCACGCTGCGCCGCCAGTTCGGGGTGGTCGGCCAGGATCCCTCCCTGTTCAGCGGCTCGATCCGGGAGAACATCGCGCTGAACTCCCCCGACGCGCCCCTGGAGCGGGTGGTCGCCGCGGCCCAGGTGGCGGCGCTGCACGAGGACATCATGGCCATGCCGATGGGGTACGAGACGATGCTGACCGACGGCGGCGGTCTCTCCGGCGGCCAGCGGCAGCGGCTCTCCCTGGCCCGCGCCCTCCTGTCGCGCCCGAAGATCCTGCTGCTCGACGAGGCCACCAGCAGCCTGGACAGCGCCACCGAGGCGACCATCGAGTCCAACCTGTTCTGGCTCACCCAGACCCGGATCGTGATCGCCCACCGGCTGAGCACGATCCGGGACGCCGACCTGATCCTGGTGGTCGACTCCGGACACGTCGTCGAACGCGGCACCCACGACGAGCTGATGGCCGCCGGCGGCAGGTACGCGAACCTCGTCGCCGCCCAGGCCGCCCCCGCCTGACGCCGTCTCTCCCCGAGGCGGCATCGGTCTGGAAGACGGCAATCACTCCTCCGCGATCCAGGCGGCCCTCAACGACTCACGGCAGATCGCGAAGACCATGCCACCGGGGACCCAGGCCTCCACACGCTCACCGGCCGTACCGGCTCAGGCACACGCTCATTCCGCTGACCGTGCGATCCTCCGATCCCTACCGTTGAATCATGGCCACCCCCCGCCCAGCCCACCGAGTCACCCGCACGTTCACCCACTTGTCCCGCCGCTCCACTCGCCCCGCCAAGGACGACCCCGTCACCGCACCGACCACCGCAGAGCGCCGGCCGAAGGCCGTGTCGCTGGTCAGCCGCTTCCTTCGCCGCCACCCGCCCGTCGACCGGCCCGACCGGGCCGAACTCGAAACCCTTTCCGCCAAAGAACGTCAGGAACTGTGGGACGCCTACCGGCAACGCCCCTTCCAGGCGATCACCGCCGTGATCACCTCATCCGCCGTCATCCTCGGCATCCTCTTCACCGCCCGCACTCTCGACTACACCGCAGGCACCCTGGACTACACCGCCCGTGCCCTCGGAGCCAACCAGGAAGCACAGATCACCGACCGCTACACCAAAGCCGTCGAACAACTCGCCTCACCCGCCGTAGACGTCCGGCTCGGAGCCATCTACGCCCTCCAGCGCCTCGCCGCCGACTCTCCCCGCGACCGCCCCACCGTCAGAAACGTGCTCGCCGCGTTCGTACGCAACCACGACCTGTGCGTTTCCAAACCTCCACCCAAACCCTGCGACCCCGAGTGGAAGGAAACCGTTGTCGTCGAACCCGTACGACCACCGGCCGACGTCCTTGCCGCCCTCACCATCGCCCCGGCCCTCACCACCCCATCACCCCTGAGCGCCACGTCGGCCGGCCACGACCGCGCCGATTTCTCCAAAGCCCGATTCCCGCACGCAGATCTCATGGACAGGTTCCTCGGCGGCTCCGATCTGAGCGGCGGGAATCTGCGCGGCGCGTTCCTGAGCGGCGCGAACCTCACCGGCACGAACCTGAGCCGCGCGATCCTGAGCGGCGCGAACCTCAGCGGCACGGACCTGCGCAACGCGGATCTGAACCGCACGGACATGTTCCGTGCGATCCTGATCGGCACGAAACTGAACGGTTCAAGCCTGACCAACGCTCATCTGGAGCGTGCGAACTTGAGTGGCGCGGACCTGCGCGGCGCGGACCTGCGCGGCGCGGACCTGATCAACGCGGAACTGCGCGGCGCGAACCTGACCGGCGCGAACCTGAGAGGCACGGAACTGACCGATGCGAACCTGACCGGCGCGAACCTGATGGGTGCGGACCTGAGAGGCGCGTTCGGCAAAACACCGGCCGAGATCCGGGCGGAGGCGCTCACCGACGCACGTACTCGGTTCGGAGAAAGCTCCTGATCACACTGTCTGGTCCCGACAGACCCTTCGCGCGAGCTTCCGGGGGACCCTTCACACGGACGCGCGGGAAGCCCTTCGCGCGAGGCGCGAGCTCCCGGGAGACCCTTCGCTCGGGCTCCCGGGAAACCTCGGGCCGAACTAGCCGGAGACGCCGAGGCGCTCCAGGATGAGTTCGCGGGCGCGGCCCGCGTCGGCCTTGCCCCTGCTGGCCTTCATGACGCCGCCGACCAGGGCGCCGACGGCGGCGACCTTGCCGTTGCGGACCTTGTCGGCCGCGTCGGCGTTGCCCGCCAGGACCTGGTCGATGATCTCCATCAGCTCGCCCTCGTCGTTCACGATCTGGAGGCCGCGGGCGGCCACCACCTCGTCGGGGGAGCCCTCGCCGTTCAGCACGCCCTCCAGCACCTGGCGGGCCAGCTTGTCGTTCAGCGCTCCCCCGGCGACCATCGCGCACACCCTGGCGATCTGGTCGGGGGTGATGCTCAGCGCGCTCAGCGGGAGACCGGCCTCGTTGGCGCGGCGGGCCAGCTCGCCCATCCACCACTTGCGGGCGTCCGCGGGCGGGGCGCCCGCGGCGACCGTCGCCTCGACCAGGGAGATGGCGTCGGCGTTGTGCATGGCCGCCATGTCCAGGTCGGACACGCCCCACTCCTGCTGGAGCCGCTTGCGCCGCGCGCCCGGCAGCTCGGGGAGGGAGGCCTTGAGCTCGGCGACCCACGCCGGGTCGGGGGCGATCGGCACCAGGTCGGGCTCGGGGAAGTAGCGGTAGTCCTGCGCCTCCTCCTTGGACCGTCCCGAGGTGGTGGTGCCGGTGTTCTCGTGGAAGTGGCGGGTCTCCTGGATGATCCGGCCGCCGCCGGCCAGGATCGCGGCCTGGCGCTCGATCTCACCCCGCACCGAGCGCTCGACGCTGCGCAGCGAGTTGACGTTCTTGGTCTCGGTGCGGGTGCCCCACTCCGAGGAGCCGCGCGGCATGAGGGAGACGTTCACGTCGAAGCGCATGGAGCCCTCCTCCATGCGGACGTCCGAGACGCCGAGGCCGCGCACCAGCTCGCGCAGCTCGATGCCGTACGCGCGGGCGACCTCGGGGGCGAGCCTGTCGGTCCCCGGGACAGGCTTGGTGACGATCTCCACCAGCGGGATGCCCGCCCGGTTGTAGTCGACGATCGAGTAGTCGGCGCCGTGGATGCGGCCGGTCGCGCCGCCCACGTGGGTGGACTTGCCGGTGTCCTCCTCCAGGTGGACGCGCTCGATCTCGATCCTGACGGTCTTGCCGTCGACCTCGACGTCGAGGTAGCCGTCGAAGCAGAGCGGCTCGTCGTACTGGCTGATCTGGTAGTTCTTCGGCATGTCCGGATAGAAGTAGTTCTTCCGGGCGAAGCGGCACCACTCGGCGATGGAGCAGTTGAGCGCCAGGCCGATGCGGATGGTCGCCTCGATCGCCGCGGCGTTCGCCGTCGGCAGCGAGCCGGGCAGCGCCAGGCAGACCGGGCAGACGTGCGTGTTCGGCGGGGCGCCGAACGTGGTCGGGCAGCCGCAGAACATCTTCGACGCCGTGCCCAGCTCGACGTGCGTCTCCAGGCCCAGCACCGGCTCGAAGCGCTCCAGCGCCTCGTCGTACGGCATCAACGTCTCAGCGCTCACTGTCGTTCACCACTTCCTGCTCCATAGAAAACCTCATAGATAACCAAGTCCCTTCAACGCGTTCCTCGTCTCGGCCACCCAGTTCGCGTAGGCGGGCACCTGGGCCAGAACGGCGAGATCGATGTTGCGTCCTATGTACTCGAAGTAGTCGCGGGCCGGCTTGCCGCGCCGGGGGACGGTCGTGGCCAGCACCCCGGCGGGGTCGGAGATCCTGTCGACGTCGCGGGGCCGCGCCGGAAGCCTGCTGAGGTCGCTGCCCTCCAGTTTCGCCCACGCGGCGGGGTCGGCGAGCAGCCAGCCCTCCGTCTCCCCCAGCCCGATCACCGGCACCAGGTAGTGCGAGTGGTAGCGGACGCCGTCCCTGCGGCGGCGCTCCCGCTCGTCGTCGTGCGTGAAGAGCAGGTGGCAGTCGGCCGCGAGCTCCTCCAGCGCGGTGACCATGTGCTCCCGGTCGCAGGAGACGACCTCCGTCGCCTCGACGTCGACGGCGTACGGCGACATCCAGGTGAGCTCGCGCAGCTGCCTGGAGATCACGATGCCGAGGAAGCCCTCGTCGGCCTCCCCCTCCGCGATGAGTCCAGGAACCAGCGGGCGGCTGCTCATGCCGCCGCGCCCAGGTACTTGCGGACCTGCCGGGGCGAGACGAACGTGCCCGGCTCGCCGTCCGGCTGGATCGGCTTCGCCACGGTCACCCGCGACACCCGGTCGTTGTCGGGATCGACGCGGACCGCGGTGTCGAGGAACGTCAGCGCGTCCGGCTCGGTCCGGTAGACCTCCGCGACGACGATCGGGGACTGGCTGGTGAGGATCAGCTGCCGCAGCGGCTCGGGACCTCCCGGCGCGGTGATCCGGCGGCGCACCCGCCGGAGCAGCTCGCCGAGACGGGCCGGATGGACGCCGTTCTCGATCTCCTCCACCAGCAGCGTGCCCGGATGGTCGGGGTCGTGCAGGGCGGCGAGCAGGCCGAGGATGCGCAGGGTGCCGTCGGACAGCAGCGCCGCCGGAACCACCCCCTGGCCGTCGACGATCAGTTCGAAGGAGCACTCCCCGCGCTCGACGCGCGGCACCAGCCCGACGACGTCGGGGACCACCCCCGCGAGGTCGGCCGCGAGGTCGGCCAGCGCCTCCGTACCAGCCATCCGCCCGAGCACCGCCGCCAGGTTCGAACCGTCGGCCACGAGCGGCCCCCGGTTCGCCGAGGGACAGCGGCGGCGCATCGCCGCCGGCGACGGCGAGTATCGGCGCCACGACTGGACCGTACGGCGAGGAGTGCCCTCCGGGTCGGGATCCTCGACCATGAGCTCCAGCAGCTCCTCGGGGATCCGCTGGGCGACATGGCTGACGACGGCACCGCTGGATCTGGGGATCTTCAGCACCATCTCCGCGCCCACGTCGAACCTGATCGGCACCACGGAGCCGGGCTCCGGGGTGACGAGCGCCTCCACCGAGACGACGAACCCCGGCACCGCCGAGCCGTGGGCGACCCGGTGGAACTGCTCGCCCGGCAGCCCGCGGGCCGCCCCGAGCAGCCCGCCGGAACCCTCGATCTCGGCCGCCACGAACCCCACGGCGTCGAAGAGGTTCGACTTGCCGCTCGCGTTGGGGCCGACCAGCGCGAGGAAGGGCGGCACATCGAGATCGAAGCTCAAGAAGGACTTGAACCCGTCGATCTCGATCCGAGTGATCATGCCGCCTTACTCCCTGTCACCTGTCGCCCCCTCGCCCTCGTCCCACGATCCCGGAAAAGCCCTACAGCTCCGGGGCTCTGGACAGCAGGCCGCCGCCCCACCGGCTCTCGAGGGCCTTCTCGACCGCGGCGCCGACCCGGTAGCAGCGGTCGTCGCCGAGCACCGGGGCCATGATCTGCAGACCGACCGGCAGGCCGTCCTCGTCGGCCAGCCCGCACGGCACGGAGATGGCCGCGTTGCCCGCCAGGTTGCTCGGGATGGTGCACAGGTCGGCCAGGTACATCGCCATGGGGTCGTCGGCGCGCTCGCCGATCGGGAACGCCGTGGTGGGCGTCGTCGGCGAGATGAGCACGTCCACCTGCTGGAAGGCGGCCTCGAAGTCGCGCGCGATGAGCGTGCGGACCTTCTGCGCCTGCCCGTAGTAGGCGTCGTAGTAACCGCTGGACAGCGCGTACGTGCCCAGGATGATGCGGCGCTTGACCTCGGGGCCGAAGCCCTGGGCCCGGGTCAGGGCCATGACCTCCTCGGCGCTGCGGGTGCCGTCGTCGCCGACGCGCAGGCCGTAGCGCATGGCGTCGAAGCGGGCCAGGTTGGAGGAGCACTCCGAGGGGGCGATGAGGTAGTACGCCGGGAGGGCCGTGGTGAACGACGGGCAGGAGACCTCGAAGACCTTCGCGCCCAGCGACTCCAGCAGCTCCACGGTCTCGTGGAAGCGCGCGAGCACGCCCGCCTGGTAGCCGTCGCCGCCGAACTCCTTGACCACGCCGATGCGCAGCCCCGCCACGTCGCCGTTGCGGGCCGCCTCGACGACCGAGGGCACCGGGGCGTCGACGGAGGTGGAGTCCATGACGTCGTGCCCGGAGAACGCCTCGTGCAGCAGCGCCGCGTCGAGCACGTTGCGGGCGAAGGGGCCCGGGGTGTCGAGCGAGCTGGCGAAGGCGATCAGGCCGTAGCGGGACGAGCCGCCGTAGGTCGGCTTCATGCCCACGATGCCGGTGACCGCGGCGGGCTGGCGGATCGAGCCACCGGTGTCGGTGCCGGTGGACAGCGGGGCCTCGTACGCGGCGACCGCGGCGGAGGAGCCGCCGGAGGAGCCGCCGGGGATGCGCGACAGGTCCCACGGGTTGTGGGTGGGGCCGTACGCCGAGTTCTCGGTGGAGGAGCCCATCGCGAACTCGTCGAGGTTGGTCTTGCCGAGGATCACCAGCCCGGACTCGCGCAGGCGGCGGGTCACGGTCGCGTCGTACGGCGGCTTCCAACCTTCGAGGATCTTCGATCCGGCCGTGGTCGGCATGTCCCTGGTGGTGAAGACGTCCTTGTGCGCGATCGGCACCCCGGCCAGCGGGCCGAGCTCCTCGCCGGCGGCCCTGCGGGCGTCGACGGCGCGCGCCTGCTCCAGGGTCGTCTCGGCGTCGACGTGCAGGAAGGCGTTCACCTTCGGCTCGACGGCGGCCATCCGGTCGAGGTGGGCCTGGGCGACCTCGACGGCGGAGACCTCGCCGCTCGCGATCAGCGCGCCCAGGTCCGCGGCGGACTTGCGGATGAGGCTCATGCTTCCTCCCCGAGGATGCGCGGGACGCGGAAGCGGCCGTCCTCGACCGCAGGGGCGCCGGACAGCGCCTCTTCCGGCGTCAGACTGGGTCGTACCTCGTCGGGGCGGTAGACGTTGGTGAGCGGGAGCGCGTGCGAGGACGGCGGGATGTCGTCGGCCGCCACCTCGGCGACGCGGGCGACCGCACCGATGATCACATCGAGCTGGGCGGCGAAGTGGTCGAGCTCCTCGTCGGCCAGCGCCAGCCGGGACAGCCGGGCGAGGTGAGCGACCTCGTCGCGGGTTATGGCGGACATGAGTCGTTGAACCCGTTTCGTGGAATGGCAATTGGACACTGTCATCCTATGGCTCGCGACCTGAGGGTCCCGACTCATTAACACTGCCGCAACCAAGCGAAGATCTCTCACTCCCGGCGGTCAGGCCGCCCACCCCTCCGGACCCGGAGGAAACGGCTCCGGATCCTCCCGGCCCTGGAGCCTGAAGGAGATCGCGGACTTCACTGCGACCGCCGAAGCACATAGGAGCGTACTTCTTAGAAGTACGCTCCTATGTTCACTGGAGATACTATCGCTGGCGATAGTATCTCCAGCAGTAGTATCGCCAACGGAAGTATTGGAGCGCATGGGCGAGTTCATCGGCAGGGAGCACGAGCTGACGGTTCTCGGATCCCTGCTCGACCGCGTCCGGGCGGAGGCGACGACCGGACGTCCCGGGCAGTGCGTGCTGATCCGGGGACGCAGGCGGATCGGCAAATCGGCCCTGGCCGAGGAGTTCATCGGCCGCAGCGGCCTGCCGTCGCTCTTCTACACCTCGGCGCGGGCGGACGCCCAGAGCGAGCTCCACCAGTTCACGGCCGATGTCACGACGTCGGACCTGCCGGGCCGGGACGCGTTCTCCGAGGCGGCGCCCGGCACCTGGAACGGAGCGCTGCAGCTGCTGGCGGACACGCTTCCCGATGACACCCCGTCCATCGTCGTGATCGACGAGGTCCCCTATCTCATGGACCGCGTGGACGCCTTCGAGGGACTGCTCCAGCGCGCCTGGGACCGGTTCCTCAGCCGCAAGCCCGTTCTGCTGATCCTCATCGGATCCGACCTGTCCATGATGGAGGCGCTGAACAGTTATGAGCGCCCCTTCCACCAGCGTGGCACCGAAATGATCGTCGGGCCGCTCAACCCCCGTGAGATCCAGCAGATGCTCCGTCTCACGGCCGCCGACGCGTTCGACGCGGCCCTCGTCACCGGCGGGCTCCCGCTCGTCTGCGGGGAGTGGCCTCGCGGGGCGTCACTCTGGGAATACCTGCACGCCGCGCTGACGAACCCGGTCTCGGCCCTCCTGGTGTCCGCCGAACGCTCCCTCTCGGCCGAGTTCCCCTCCGGCGCCCAGGCGAGCGAGGTGCTGCGGGCCATCGGCAGCGGCGAGCGCACGTTCACCAACATCGCCAGAAGCGCGGGCGGGATCTCGCACAGCACCCTCTCCAGGGCGGCCGAGCTTCTGACCTCCAAAGGGCTCGTGGCCGGTGAGCTGCCGCTGTCCACCCGCCCCTCCAAGGATCGCCGATACCGCGTGACCGACGCCTACCTGCGTTTCTGGCTCCACTTCATCCGGCCGCACATGCCCGAGATCGAGCGCCGCAGGGGTGACCTGACCATGCGGCGGGTCGCCGCGCAGTGGAGCACCTGGCGGGGCCGGGCCGTGGAACCCCTCGTCCGCGAATCGCTGGCCCGGCTGCTCCCCGACGACAGGTTGCCGGCGGCACCCGCGATCGGCTCCTACTGGACCAGGAGCAACGACGTGGAGATCGACATCGTGGGCGCGGACAGGGGGCCGATCGCCCGGCGGCTGTGCTTCCTGGGGTCGATCAAGTGGCTGGAGAACGCCTCGTTCGACGACCGCGACCTCGCCGCGCTGGCCAGACACAGGGCGGCCCTGACGGACGAGCTGGTTCCGCTCGTCGCGGTATCGCGCGGCGGGGTCTCCTGCTCCGGCCTCACCGCCGCGTACGGCCCCGACGATCTCATCCGGGCGTGGAACTAGCCGGCGCCGGGATCTACGCCGCCGACGAGGACCGCGACGGTCGCGGGCGGATCAATCCCTCGGCGACCCGCGCGGGGCCGTCCGAGGGCGTGGACGTCTCCGACGCCAGGCGGCCGGAACCCGGGGCAGGGCTAAGCCCGCTGGGGGTCGAGGATCTCGGTGCGGCGCAGGAAGCTCAGGTCGTGCGTGGCGAGGGCCCGGTGTTTGCGCAACCATACGGTCGCGTCGGCGGCGGACATGGGCTCGGCGAACAGCCAGCCCTGGCCGAGGTCGCAGCCCATGTCGGCCAGGCGTTTGGCCACCTCCGCCGACTCGACGCCCTCGGCGACCGAGCGCAGGCCGAGGGAACGGACCAGGTCGACGATGGAGCGGACGATCCGCTCGTCGTCCTTGGACTCGCCCATGCGGCGGACGAACGAGGAGTCGATCTTGACCTCGGCGACCGGAAGGCGCTGCAGGCGGACCAGCGAGGAGTAGCCGGTGCCGAAGTCGTCCAGCGCGAGCGGCACCCCCAGCGCGGTCAGGGCCCGGACGGCGCCGTCGGTGTAGGCCTGGTCGGTCATCAGGATGCGCTCGGTGACCTCCAGCTGGATCGCCTTGGGCGGCAGCCGGTAGCGCGCCAGCCCCTCTCCCAGCTGGTCGGAGAGGGCGCAGTCGAGAAGATCGCGGGCCGAGACGTTGACGGAGATCTGCTCGTGCAGGCCGGTGTGCCACCAGTGGGCGGCCTGCTCCAGCGCGGCGTCGATGACGTATCCGGTGAGGTGGCGCATCAGGTACGACTGCTCGGCCATCGGCACGAACTCGCCGGGGGAGATCATTCCCCGCTCCGGGTGGCGCCACCGCAGCAGCGCCTCCACCCCCCGCACCTGCCCTCCGGCCAGGTCGAGCTTGGGCTGGTAGTGCAACCTCAGCTCGGAGCGGTCGATGGCCCTGCGCAGGTCGCCGAGGAGGTTGATCCGCTCGGGACTGTTCCGGTCCTTGTCGGCGGCGTAGATCTCGACCCCGGTCCTGCCCTCCTTCGCGAGATACATCGCCACGTCCGAGCGCTGCAGCAGCATCTCGAAGTCGGGCGCGTGGTCGGGGTAGATCGCGATGCCGAACGAGGCGTCCAGGTCGAAGCTCATGCCCTCCAGCCGGACCGGCTCGGTGATCGCCACCCGCAGGCGCGCCGCCACCTCCCTGGCCGCCGCGGCGTCCCTGACCGAGGGCAGCAGGACGGCGAACTCGTCGCCGCCGAGCCTGGCCACCACGTCGCCGGGACGGACGCTGTGGGTGAGCCGGTGCGCGACCAGTTGCAGGAGCCGGTCGCCGACCGGGTGCCCGAGGGTGTCGTTGATCTCCTTGAACCGGTCGAGGTCGAGCAGGAACAGGCCGACCCGCTCGCCGTCCCGCGCCTCGGCGAGCGCCTCCTCCGTGCTGAGCACGAGCATCTTGCGGTTGGGCAGCCCGGTCAGCACGTCGTGCATCGCCTGGTGGTCGCGGCGGACCGACATGGTGGCGGTGAAGTAGACGGCCAGCATCGGCGCCAGGAACAGCGGCACCAGGGCCGGCGAGTGGTTCATCACCACCACGACGAGCGGGGCCAGGCCGAGCAGCCCGGCGTAGACGAGGCTCTGGTGCCCGATCGTGGTCTTGATCACCCGGCGGATCGACCTGCGCTCGTGCAGCGCCACCGCGCCGGAGACCAGCAGGGCCCGGACCACGAAGTAGGTGAGCCCGGCCAGCCCGATCGCCAGCAGGTCCGAGCCGTCCGGCACCCAGGAGGCCACCGCGACGGACCGGTCGCCGAACAGCCCGAGCGCCAGCCCGGCCGCGGTGCAGGCCAGCGTCACCTGCGCGATGTTGAACATGACCCGATGGCTCGCCTTGCGGGTGACGGCCCCGTTGACGACCATGGCGACCGCCTGCAGCAGCACGGCGACCGGCAGGCCGTAGTGGAGCAGCGCGGCGAAGGTGAACATGGTCGACGGGTAGGTGCCGCCCACCGTCATCGACGACGACAGGACCACCGGCCGTAGCTCGCCCAGCACGACCAGGGCCGCGAGCATCCAGAACAGCGGGCTGCGGACGAGCTCCGCGGCCTCGGCCACATCTATGCGCAGCAGGGACACGACGAGAGCGGTGAGCCCGATCGTGATGACGGCGGCGAGGTAGGCCCACAGGGGCGTTCCCGGTCGCGGTCCGGTGTCGCGGGTGTCGGTTGGGTCGGCCATGAGTAACAAAACCCCCATTAGTTCATTATGGGAGAGTACGGCCTGCGGGCCACTTCGCGGAACCGATTGCGCACGTTCCGTCACGAGGAATTCGCACGTTTTCAAGACACAGCACTTCGAGACACCGGCGGGACGACCCCTACTCCTCGGGTCTCACCGTCATCTCCGACGCCGCCTCGGGCCCCTCGGCCAGCAGAACCCGCAGGCCGGCCTCGTCGAGGATCGGCACACCGAGCTTGACCGCCTTGTCGAACTTGGAACCGGCGTTCTCCCCCACCACCACGAAGGAGGTCTTCTTCGACACCGACGCCGAGACCTTGCCGCCCCGGCCGGCGAGGGCCTCGCCCGCCTCGTCGCGGGTGAAGCCGGCGAGCGTGCCGGTCACCACGAAGGTCAGGCCGGCCAGGGTCTGCGGGAGCTGGTCGGCCGGGGGATCGTCGACCATCCGGACCCCGGCGGCCGCCCACCGCTCGACGATCTCCCGGTGCCAGTCGACCGTGAACCAGTCGTGGATCGCCGCGGCCACGCGCGGTCCGACGCCCTCGACGGCGGCGAGCTCCTCCTCGGAGGCCTTCGCGATCGCGGGGATCGAGCGGAACTCGTCGGCGATCGCCTGGGCCGTCGGCGGGCCGACGTGCCGGATGGAGAGCGCGACGAGCACCCGCCAGACCGGCTGGTCCTTGGCCTTCTCCAGCTGCTCCAGCATCTTCTCGGCGTTCTTGCTCGGCTCGCCGCTCTGGTTGGCGAAGAAGGTGACGACCTTCTGCTCGCCGCTCTCCGGATCGGTCTTCGGCAGGCCGGTGTCGGGGTCGCGGACCACCGACCTGATCGGCAGCAGCTGCTCCATCGTCAGGTCGAACAGGTCCGCCTCGGTGCGGACCGGCGGCTCCTGCGGCGGCAGCGGCTGGGTCAGCGCGGTGGCCGCCACATAGCCCAGCCCCTCGATGTCGAACGCCCTGCGTCCGGCCGCGAAGAAGATGCGCTCGCGGAGCTGGGCGGGGCACGCCCGGGTGTTGGGGCAGCGCAGGTCGGCGTCGCCCTCCTTCTCGTACGCCAGCTCGGTGTCGCACTCCGGGCAGCGCTCCGGCATCACGAACTCGCGCTCGGTGCCGTCGCGCAGGTCGGCGACCGGGCCGACGATCTCGGGAATGACGTCGCCCGCCTTGCGCAGCACCACGGTGTCGCCGATCAGCACGCCCTTGCGCGCCACCTCGGAGGCGTTGTGCAGGGTGGCCCGCTCGACCGTCGAGCCCGCCACGACGATCGGCTCCATCACGCCGTACGGCGTGACCCGGCCGGTGCGGCCCACCGCGACCTGGATGTCGTGGAGCTTGGTGTTGACCTCCTCCGGCGGGTATTTGTAGGCGATCGCCCAGCGCGGGGCCCGGCTGGTGGAGCCCAGGTTGTTCTGCAGCTCGATGCGGTCGACCTTGACCACGACGCCGTCGATCTCGTAGGCCGGGTCGTGGCGGTGCTCGCGGTAGAACTCGATGAAGGCGTTGATGCCGTCGAGGTCGTCGACGACCTTGTAGAGGTCGCTGACCGGCAGGCCGAACCCCTTCAGCCGCTCGTAGACCTCCGACTGGGCGCGGGGCGCGGTGGCGCCCTCCCACCTGCCGACCCCGTGAACGATCATGTACAGCGGCCGCTGCGCGGTGACGCGCGGGTCCTTCTGCCGCAGGGAGCCCGCGGCGGAGTTGCGCGGGTTGGCGAACGGCGCCTTGCCCGCCTCGACCAGCTGCTCGTTGAGCTTCTCGAACTCCTCGACGGGAATGTAGACCTCGCCCCTGACCTCCACCACGTCGGGCACGTCGTCGCCGGTCAGGCGGTGCGGGACGTTGGCGATCGTGCGGACGTTGGCCGTCACGTCGTCGCCGACGCGGCCGTCGCCCCTGGTCGCGCCCCTGGTCAGGCGGCCCTTCTCGTAGAGCAGCGCGATCGCCAGGCCGTCGATCTTCAGCTCGCACAGGTAGGGCGCGGGGTCGCGCTCGGCCAGCCGCTCGGCCCTCGCCTGCCAGGAGGCGAGGTCGTCGGCGTTGAAGGCGTTGTCGAGGCTCTCCATCCGCTGCAGGTGCTTGACGGGGGTGAACTCGCTGGAGATCGGCGCGCCGATCTTCTGGGTGGGCGAGTCGGGCGTGCGGAGGGTCGGACTCTCCTCCTCCAGCTCGCGCAGCTCGCGCATCCACCCGTCGTACTGGGCGTCGCTCACGGTGGGCGAGTCGAGCACGTGGTAACGCCAGTTGGCCTCCTCGACCAGCTCGGTCAGCTCCGCGTGCCGCTCCAGCGCCGACACCGGCACACCCTCGACCTCAGCGCCCATCGCCCGTCTCTCCCCTCGTCGTGGCCCAGGACAAACGTATCTTCGAGCACCGACAATGTGATCCCGCCATTGCTCCGAGTTGGACAAGCCCTCGCCGCTCCCGTACGACACCGGCCGGGCGCGGTCGCGAGCGGCGCGCGGGGAATCGTACGGGAGCCGTACGGATCACTCGCCGGGGTCGTCCTGCAGCACGCGGGCGGCCTTGCGGCAGGCGGCCAGGGCCGCCCTGGCGTAGGCGGGCGAGGCCCCGGCCAGGCCGCAGGCGGGGGTGAGCACGACCTGCGAGGCCAGGGTCGAGGCGGGGAAGCCGAGGCGGCGCCAGAGCCCGACGGCGGGCTCGGCGACCACGTCGACGTCCGGGAGCCTGGTGTCCGCTCCCGGCACGACACCGAGGAACAGGGCGGTACCGGCCTCGACGGTCTCGCCGATCGCGTCCTCGTCGCGCCTCCTCATGAGGTGGGCGTCCAGCGAGACGCCTCCCACTCCCGCCGTGCGCAGCACCCCGAAGGGCACGCCGGGGGCGCAGCAGTGCACGACCGTGAACGTTCCCTCGGGGAGCACCGCCCCGAGCCGGTCGGCGACGATCTGGCGGTCGACGGCGGCGAGCCGCCCGAAGCCCGAGGCGGTCGGCACCGTGCCCATGAGGACGCCGGGCAGCCCCGGCTCGTCGATCTGGACCACGATCCGCGAGGCGCCGGGCACCCTGCGGCGCACGTCGGCGACGTGCGCGGCGAGCCCCTCGGTCAGGGAGTCCACCAGGTCGCGCACCGCGCCCGGATCGGCGAGCGTCTTGTCGCCGTACCGGAGCTCGATCGCCCCCGCCAGCGTCCACGGCCCGCACACCTGGATCTTGAAGGGCCCCTCGTACCCCTGGGCCACCTCCTCCAGCCCGTCGAGGTCGCGTACGAGATGGTCACGGGCGCGCTTGAAGTCGCGGCCCGGCCTGTCGGCGAACCGCCAGCCCGACGGCTGCACCTCGACGGGCAGCTCCAGCAGGAGTGACGCGGTGCGCCCGATCATGTCGGCGCCGACACCGCGGGCGGGCAGCTCGGGCAGGTACGGCAGCGCGGGCGACTCGCCGAAGGCGACCCTGACCGCCTCCGCGTGGTCCTCCCCCGGATGCGACCCGATGCCGGTCGCGGTCGCCTCGCCCCATGGGTACTGGCTCAAGCCTGCTCCTGGTCTCACATCGGTTCGCGTCGGTTCGCGTCGGGACGTGGGCGGGACCCGCCGGCGCCTGTCCGGCTCGCCCGCCCACGCCAGCTTATGACCGCCGGGTCGCGCCTCCGTCCGGGAGAATCCCGCCGCGCCGTGACGGCACGCGATCAAGCTGAGTAGGGTGCTGCCCGGTATTCACCCGTTTCTGGGGTCTTCTCGCTCTGGAGGCGTCTCGGCGTGGGGGCCGTTTCGCTCGGGGACCGTTTGTTCCGGGTCGTTCTGGGGGCGTTTCGTGATCGGTCGGATGCTCGTCACAGTGCTGGTGCTCGCGGCGATCGCGGCACCGCCGGCCGTGGCCGAGGTGGAGGCGCGAGCAGAGACGGGGCCGGGGACCTCGGGAACCGTCTCGACGGTGAAGGCGGGAAGCGCGGGAAGCGCGGGAAGCGCCTCGACGGTGAAGGCGGGCACAGCGGGGACGGGCGCCGCGCCGGTCAGGTGCAATCCCGGGCGCGGTACGACCAGCATCGGGGAGTCCTGGGCCCAGCGGCGGCTCAGCCTCCCCGAGGTGTGGGAGCTGACCAAGGGCGCCGGGGTGACCGTCGCGGTCGTCGACAGCGGGGTGGACACCAGGCACCCCCAGCTGAGAAGGACCCGGTCGATCGACCTGACCGCCACCGGGGCCCGCGACTGCCTCGGCCACGGTACGGCGGTGGCGGGCATCATCGCGGCGGCCGAGATGAAGGGGGTGCCCTTCACCGGGGTGGCGCCGCAGGCGAGGTTGATCTCCATCAAGCAGACCTCGGACGGCACCGGCGACGTGGGCCGGCTGGCCCTGGCCATCGTGCGGGCCGCCGAGCTGGGCGCCGACGTGATCAACGTGTCGGTCGAGGCGCGCGACCACGCCGACCTGCGCAACGCGGTCACCTACGCCCTCGCCATGGACGCGGTCGTGGTGGCCGCGGCCGGCAACGTGCAGAAGGAGGACGGCACCCCCGGGCCCGCCTACCCGGCCGCCTACGAGGGGGTCCTCTCGGTCGGGGCCGCCGGACCCGACGGGGCGAGGGCCGACTCGTCCAACGCCGTCACCCCCGTCTCCGTCCTGGCCCCCGGCAAGGGCGTCACGAGCACCTGGGCCGGGCGGGCCTACCGGGATAACCTGGAGGGCACCAGCTTCGCCGCCCCGTACGTGGCCGGGGTGGTCGCGCTGGTCCGCGCCCGCCACCCGGGGCTGGACAACGTGCGGGTACGGCGGCGCGTCGAGCTGACCGCCAACGGCGGCGCGGGGGCGGGCACCGGGGCGGGAATGGTCAACCCGCTGCTGGCGGTCTCGGCGATCCTGCCGTCCGAGCAGGTGGCGCTCGCGCCGCGCCAGGCGGCCCCGCTGCCGGGGGACGCGGTGCGGCCGGCGCCTCCCGAGGACTCCCGGGCCATCTCGATCTCGCTCTGGGTCGCGCTGGGAGCGCTCGCCGTGGGCGTCCTGGTCACCGTGGCGGGCATCGCCGTCCCGATGGGGCGCCGGAGGGGCTGGCGGCCCGGCTCCGCCGAGAACCAAACATGACAAACGTATTAAAAACACGATCTAGTGCGTCAAATTTGGTTGGATGGTGCCCGATTAGCTTAAAGCGGCTTTATTGACAGCTGTGCTGGAAGGAATGCAATGGGGTATTTGCACCCATTACTGCCTGAAGATCCTAAGCGCATCGGTGTGTACATCCTGGCCGGCCGGCTCGACCCGGATCCAGGACACGCCGTCTACCTGGGACATCTTCCCGACGACGACACCATCCGCGTCATCCGCCTCCTGTCCGCCGAGCCGGAGGCCCCCGACCCCCGGGTGCGGGAGCGGATCACGAACGAGCTGCACGCCGCCAAGCGCGCCTCCGGGGCGCACACCGCCAGGCTGCTGGAGGTCGGCTGGTTCGACGACCGCCCGTACGTGGTCCGCGAGCACATCGAGGGACCCACGCTGCGGCAGGCGGTGGCCGGGGACGGGCCGCTCACCGGGGACGCGCTGGAGCGGTTCGCCGTCGGCACGCTCACCGCGCTGACCGCCCTCCACCTGTCCGGCCTCGCCCACGGGTCGCTCACCCCGGACACCGTGCTGCTCGGCCCGGACGGTCCCCGCGTCTTCGACATCGGGCTCGACCCCGTCACGGGCGAGCGGGAGCCGGACTACCGCGCTCCCGAGCACATCCGCGAGGAGGCCGCCGCCACTCCCTCGGCGCCGGAGGCGAGCAGGCCCGCGGACCTCTTCGCCTGGGCGGCCACGGTCGTCTACGCCGCGACCGGGCGACCGCCCTTCGGCGGCCGGCCGGAGAGGGTCCTGGAAGGCCCCGCCGACCTGGCCGGCCTGCCCGCGGAGCTCCGGCCCGTCCTCGTCTCCTGCCTGGACAAGCGGTCGCAGGAGCGCCCGGACGCCAAGGCCGCCATGCTGCGCCTGCTCGGTGAGCCCGAGGCGCCGGACGCGTCGGCTTCCCTCCCCGGCGCCGCCGCCGATCCCGCGCTCCTCCCTCTCCCCGGCCTCGTCTCCGGCACCGTCTCGGGTACCGGAACGGACATCGGAGCGGGTGGCGGCGTGGAGGCGCGGCCGGGTACGGACGTCACGGGGGCCACGCGCGGGGACGACTCCCCGCCGGACGGGAACACCCCCGGCGCGGCCGTACCGCGACAGACGGAGCCCGCGACGTCGGTCTGGGGAGCTCCGCAGCTTCCCCGAGGCGCGTCCCCCGCTCCCGAAACCCCGGCCCCGGCGCCCGCGAAGGCCGCCGGGAACCGTCCGAGGACGGGCAACTTCTCGATGGCGCTGGCCGCCTGCGTCGGCGTGATCGTCCTGCTCTCCGGACTGGGACTGTGGGCCGCCGGGCGGTACACCGCCCTGAGCGAGCTGGAGCGGGCCTCCGCCGACGGCGCGATGCCCGAGGTGTCACTCGGGCTGGCGGACCAGTCACGGGACGAGCCGCAGGGGCAGGACCCGGTGCAGAACACCGGTGACGACCCCGCGGGCAAGGTGACCGTGCCCTGGGGGACGACGCCCGACCCCCAGGTCGCGGAGGTGGGGCCGCTGCAGCTGCCCAGCGACGCCCCCACCGGCCTGCCCCAGGTCCCGACCATCGGCGCGTACACCAATCCTCCGGTGCCGGTGCCGACCGCGCCGCTCACCACGGTTCCGACCGCGCCCGCGGTGCCGACGCCCACGGCCGGGGTGCCCTCCGCCGCGGCGTCGTCCACGTCGGCGGTCCAGCCGACACCGACGCCGACCCCGTCCCTGACCGTCGAGCCTGAGCAGCCTCCGACCGGGACGCCGACCCCGGTCCCGAGCCCCACCCCCACCCCGGCCCCGGCGGGCACTCCGGGGCCGGATCCCACCCCGACGCCGACCCTGCCCCAGGGGACTCCCGGCCTGACTCCCACCCCGACCCCGACTCCGGCCAGACCGTCCGTCAAGCCCACGCAGACGGCGAGACCCACCCAGACGGTGAGACCCACGCAGACAGTGAGACCCACCCAAACAGTGAGGCCCACCCAGACGGTGAGGCCCACGCAGACGGTGAGACCCACCCAAACGGTGAGGCCCACCCAAACGGTGAGGCCCACGCAGACAGTGAGGCCCACGCAGACAGTGAGGCCCACGCAGACGAGCAAACCGACGGTGCGGCCCACCACGCCCACGCCCACGTTCGCGCGACCCTCGTCGTCCCCGCCGCCGGCGCAGCGCATCAACCCCTACACCCCGGAGAAGGTCTGCGGGCTGAACTACTCGGTGCAGCGACAGGTCCCGTTCAAGGGCGGGATCGTCTACCAGCTCTTCAACGGCGTCACGAAGAACACCTGCGTGGTCACCATGAAGAGCGCGAACGTGGGCGTCGCGTCCCCGCTCTGGGCCACCCTCGAGGTGCAGGGTGGTCTGTCCAAGAGCGACCGCGGCAACTACGAGTACTACGCGGGCCCGGTCGTCCTGTCCGCCCAGGGCAAGTGCGTGCGCTTCAACGGTGGCAGCCCCGCCGGTTCCTCCGCTGTCGACTGGGGGAGTTGCAAGTAATGCGCGGCGAGCGGGAGAGCGTGCCGGGCATGTCCGGCGGGCCGTACTCACCGACCGGTGATCCGGAGACGGACCGGCTTCTCGCGGTGATCGAGGAGCAGACGACCCGGATGGAGGAGGTCGGCCAGAACCTGGCCGAGGCCAGGGGGCGCGGCGAGTCGGCCGGCGGCCACGTGTCGGTGGAGGTACTGGCCAGCGGCGCGCTGGCGGCCCTCCGCATCGACCCGCGCGCCCTCCGCCTGGGCTCCGAGGCCCTCGCGGAGGCGATCCTGGAGGCCTCGGGCGAGGCGACCAGGGACGCGGCCGAGCAGACCGGCGCGTTGCTGAACTCACTCCTGGAGGACCCCTTCAGGGGCTGACCCGCCGGCCGGTTCACCGGCCGGCCCCGACGACGGGGTCCGGCCCCGGGCAAAGGCCCGGGGCCGGACTTCCGGAGGTACGGGAAGTGCGCCGCCCCGGTCAGGCGGGCGGCTTGGCCGTGCGGGAGCCGTGCACGATGATCTTGGAGATCCACTGCTCCCAGGTGGGGAGGGCGGGATCTCCCTGGAGGGTGTTGTCCGCCACGGTGTACATCCCCGAGCCGACCAGCCGGGACATCAGGTTGCCCGCCGCATCACCGGGAAACGCCTTGCCCCAGGGGCCGATCTTGGTCAGGTCGTAGGCGCCGTTGAAGGCCATGTTGCTGGCGAAGCCCCGGCCGAACTGCTTGAAGTTCTCGCCCGCGCCGGTGACGTCGTTGCCGGTGAGGTCCTTCTTGACCCCGGCGAGCTCGAAGATGCTCCACTGGAGCGCCTGCTGGCCGCCCGCGTAGGCCAGGCTGTCGCCAAGGTAGTAGAACGAGTTGTAGATGATCTTCTCGACGCTGATCTTGAAGATCTTCATCTGCAGGATCGCGCGGCCCTTGAGGAACCTGTCCATGATCTGCTTCTGCACGGCCGCCCCGATGCCCGCGGTGGCCCAGGCCCAGGCCACCGTGTAGACCATGTTCACCCAGGCCTGGATGGCGAGCACGATCAGCACGTACTGGGTGATCTCCACGGACTGGGCGTAGTCGCGGCAGGCCTTGGCGATCGCCCTGCAGAATTTGGCGACCTCGTCGGGGTAGGGACGGATCTTTCCCGTCCACAGCTTTTCGAACTCCTGCACGGCCGCGCCGCCGTTGTTCTTCCAGACCTGCTCGGCGACACCGTTCGCGTCGGCGCCGGCGCGCTCGATGGTCTCGGCCAGGCCCTCCCAGATGTCCGCCGCGCTGCGCAGCTTGTCCGGGTCGCCCTCCGGCCAGGCCACGCCGAGCATGGACGTGACGAACGCGGCGCCGCCGATGGAGCCGGCCCCCATCGCGGTCTTGACCGGGTTGGCCTTGGCGAACGCCCCCACCGCCCCCAGGGGTCCCGGGGCCCCCAGCGGTCCCAGGCCGCTCATTCGAGCTCGGCCTTGCTGGTGGGAACGCTGATCTTGGGGCCGACGACCGCTTTGACCATCTCCTCGACCGTGGCCCAGTTGGCCCCGGTGACGTTGTCGCCGACCAGGCCCAGGTTGTCGCCGATCTTGCGATAGCCGTCCCTGATGCCCTCGACGTGGGACTTGGCCTCGTCCCTCGCGGCGAGGTAGCCCGTGCCGCCCGAGGCGCCCGCGAACTTCTGGCCGACCTCGTCGTTGCCCCAGAAGGCCCCCAGCGCCTCGAGGTCGTTCATGGCCTTGGCGAAGGCCGTGCCGAGCTCGTCGCTCTCGGTGTGGAAGTCTTCCTTGCGTTTTTTCAGGTCGGCCGGACTGATGTCCGTCGGTTCCGGAGAGTATGCCAAGAGGTCCCCCTGAACGTGACACACGTTTAGGGAGTGATGCTAGTCATCCTTTGTTGCGAAAAAATACCCTTTATCGTCGATTCCTGTTCACTTCTCGGGCTCGGGCTGGGCGACGAACGCGGTCTGGATGAGACGCACGCCGTTCCTCCGGTCGGAGAGATAGGCGCGTCCCGGCGGCAGCGCGTGCGGGCGCACCCCGAACAGCACGCCCTCGTCCTTGTGGCCCGACATCATGACGGCCGGGGTGGCCATGTCCTTGAGCCGCTGGAGCACCGGGTCGAACATGGCCCGTCCCGCGCCGCCCATCGCGCGGGCCAGCACCAGGTGCAGGCCGATGTCGCGAGCCTGGGGCAGCAGGTCGAGCAGCGCGCCGAGCGGGTTGGCTCCCGAGGCCACCACGTCGTAGTCGTCGACCACGATGTAGATGTCCGCCCCCTTCCACCAGCCGCGCGACCGCAGTTCCTCGGGCGAGAGGTTCCCCGGGGGGAGCCGCTTGATCAGTGACTCCCTGATCTCGGCGATGAACTCGGTGGCGGCGGTCGAGGAGGCCGCGTACCCGATGCGGTGCTCGGTGTAGGCGGCGTCCAGCAGCGAGCGGCGGTAGTCGATGACGACGAGGCGGGCCTGCGCGGGCTCGTGGCGGGCCACGACGCCCTCGGCCACCAGGCGCAGCAGGTTGGACTTGCCGCTCTCGTTGTCGCCGATGACGACCAGGTGGGGATCGGCGTCGAAGTCGGCGAGCACCGGCGAGAGGGTGCTCTCGTCGATGCCCAGCGGGATGCGCGCGCCGGTCTCCTCGGGGCCCGGCAGGCTCTCCGGCGCGAGGACGGCGGGCAGCAGCCGCACCCTGGGGGCGGGCGGGCCCTGCCAGGCGGTGGCGACGGACTCGACCATCGCCCGGGTGGCGACGGGCAGGTCGTCGCTCCGGTCGCCGCCGTCGACGCGGGGCAGCGCGCTCAGGAAGTGCAGGCCGTCGCGGGTCAGGCCGCGCCCCGGCACGCCCTCGGGAACCGCCATCGCGGTCCTGCGGTTCACCTCGGACTCGTAGGCGTCACCCAGCCTCAGCTCCACCCGGGAGCCGAACAGGTCGCGGATGGACGGCCGGAACTCCGACCACTTGTTGGTCGCCGCGACCACGTGGATGCCGTAGCTGAGGCCGCGGGCGGCCAGCTCGGTGATCGTGGGCTCCAGAGACTCGAACTCCTGGCGAACCGTGAGCCAGCCGTCGACCACGAGGAAGACGTCCCCGAAGCCGCCGGGGTCCACGGTCCCCGCGGCGATCTGGCGCCGGTAGGCGGTGATCGAGTCGATGCCCCGCTCGGCGAACTCGCGCTCTCGCCGCGCGAGCAGCGTGGTGACCTCGGCGACGGTACGGCGGACCCGGTCGGCGTCCAGCCGGTTGGCCACCCCGCCGACGTGCGGCAGGCCCTCCAGCGAGGCGAGGGCGCCGCCGCCGAAGTCCAGGCAGTAGAACTGCACCTCGGCGGGGGTGTGGGTGAGGGCGAGACCGGCGATCAGCGTGCGCAGCACGGTGCTCTTGCCGCTCTGCGGGCCGCCGGCCACGGCCAGGTGCCCGGCGGAGCCCGACAGATCGAGCCAGTACGGGTCGCGCCGCTGCTCGAAGGGACGGTCCACGACGCCGAGCAGCGCGTGCAACCCCCCGCGTCCCTGCCAGTGCGCGGTCGTCAGGCCGTGCTGCGGGGTGACGGACAGGGGCGGCAGGAGCTGGTCCAGCGAGGGCGGCTCGGCCAGCGGCGGCAGCCAGATCCGGTGCGCGGGCGGGCCCTGCCCGCCCAGCCTGCGGACCACGACGTCGAGCAGCGTGTCGCGCCCCGCGCTGACGGTCTCCGGTTCCTCCTCGGGCTCGGGCTGGACGGGAGGCGCGATGTAGGCGGGACCGTACGGGACGATCTGCCGCCCCTCGGCCCGCTCGCGCCGCACGACCCGCCGCTCGGGGGTGTAGGGCCCGGAGACGTACGCGGCCTTGAAGCGGACCATGCCGGTGGTGTCGAACTTCAGGAAGGCGTTGCCCGGCGCCGAGGGCAGCTCGTAGGCGTCGGTCACGCCGAGCACCACCCGGCTCTCCATCGCCGAGAAGGTCCGCAGGCCGATCCGGTACGACAGGTGGGTGTCCAGGCCGCGCAGCCTGCCCTCCTCCAGCCGCTGCGAGGCCAGTAGCAGGTGCACCCCCAGGGACCTGCCGAGACGGCCGATCATCACGAAGAGCTCGATGAACTCGGGCTTGGCCGACAGCAGCTCGCTGAACTCGTCCAGCACCACGAAGAGGGTGGGCATCGGGCGCAGGTCGGCCCCCTGCTCCCTGGCCTGCTCGTAGTCGCGCAGCGAGGCGTAGTTCCCGGCGGCGCGGAGCAGCTCCTGGCGCCGCACCATCTCGCCGTGCAGGGCGGCGTGCATGCGGTCGACCAGCGGCAGCTCGTCGGCGAGGTTGGTGATGACGGCCGAGACGTGCGGCAGGGAGTCCATGCCCAGGAAGGTCGCGCCGCCCTTGAAGTCGACGAGCACGAAGTTCAGGACCTCCGACGAGTGCGCGACGGCGAGCCCGAGCACCAGCGTGCGCAGCAGCTCGCTCTTGCCGGAGCCGGTGGCGCCGATGACCAGGCCGTGCGGGCCCATGCCGCCCTGCGCCGACTCCTTGATGTCCAGTTCGACCGGGCGCCCGTCGGTCCCGACGCCGATCGGCACCCGCAGCCGGTTGCGCGGCGCCCTGGGACGCCAGAGCAGCGCCGGGTCCAGCCCCGCGGCGTCGCCGAGCCCCAGCAGCTCGGCCAGCGTGGTGTCGGCGGCGAGCGCGTCACCGCCCCCGGCTCCGGCCGGGGAGCCGCGCAGCGGGGCCAGCCGCCTGGCGAGCCCGTCGGCCTGCAGGTACGAGAACCGGTCGGGCCTGCCGAGCGGCGTGACGACCTCCTTGCCCGCCTGGTCGGTGGTGACCCGGCTGAACAGGTCCTCGGTGACGCGCAGCCTGAGCATCGTCTTCTCGCCCGCCGGGGTGGTGGTCCCGTCGAGGTCGATGAGGGTGACCCCCTCGATCGCGTCGGCGCCCAGCGGGGAGTCCTGCGGGACGTGCCCGCCGTCGATGATCACGACGTGGTACGGGAGCGCCTCGGCGGAGACGCCCGGCTTGAACCGGGCCCGGTTCTTGAAGTCGGCGCCCAGCAGCCGGTCGAGCTCGCCCAGGTCGTCGGTCATGAGGCGGACGGGCCCCGCGGCGTCGGCCTCGTGCGGGTGCAGGGCGTGCGGGAGCCACTTGATCCACTCCCAGTGGGCCATCCACTCCTTGGACGCGCACACCGCGATCCTGAGCTCGTCCGGCGAGTGGAAGACGGCCAGCTGGCCGACGAGCGCCCTCACCATGTCGCGGACGGCCGCCTCCGGGCCGGTGGGCCTGACCCTGGCGAAGGAGTGCAGGGAGATGGCGATGGGCAGGTCCGCCACCGTCGAATGGGCGCGGACGAAGCGGCGCAACGCCCCGGCGGACATGGCGTCCAGGTCCTCGACCGGCTTGGACTCCGGCGGTATGAGCTGGACGGCCAGGCGCTGGGAGCCGGTGCCCACCCGGACGGCGCCGAAGTCGGCGTCCGAGGGCCGCCGCTCCCACAGGCGGGCGCTCAGCGCGATCGTCCAGAGGGCGTCGGGGTCGGGGCCGTTCCAGTTGAGCGCCTCGCGCTGCCTGGCCGCCGCGCGCCTGACCTTGGCGCGGGTCTGGGACAGGTAGCGGAAGTAGTCGCGGCGCAGGCCGTTGAGCCGCTGCTTGCGCTCCCCGCCCGCCCGGCCCATCTGGCCGATGGTCATGCCGACCATGGAGAGCGCGAACATGCCGCTGGCCACGTACATGATCGGGTTCCCGCCGCCGCCGCCGGCGAACATCAGCCCCATCGCGGCGCCGCCGGCCACCATCGGCAGGTACATGAGCACCTGCGTGAACCCCGCCGAGGTGGTCTCCGGGATCTCGGGCGGCGACTCCAGGAGGATCTCGCCGCGCGGCGCCGCCGGAGGTGGACGCCGCTCGGGACGCCGGACGACCACGATGCCCACTTCGCCCCCGATGTGAGTTAAGCAAATATTGTCCAGTCCGGAGTACCGTAGCGAAACCGTCCCCCGGGTTCGACGGAATCTTCGAGAACGCCTCGGGACCGATACCGGGTGATCGCGGAGGTGGATCCCCGCGCCCCGCGGACCGGATGAGCGCCGGGTGGTCACGGGGTGAACACCGTGCACGCGGACCGGATGAGCGCCGGGTGATCGCGGGGTGAACACCGTGCACCTCGCCCCCCGACGGGTGCCGGGTGATCGCGGAGGTGACTACCATGCGCCCTGTGAACCAGGTGACCGCAATCCCCCAGTGCCGCATCACCGTCGTCACCCCGCGCCGCCGGGTCGACCTGGCGGTGCCCGCGGACCTCCCCCTCTCCCACCTGCTGCCCGATCTGCTCGCCGCCACCGGCGAGAGCGCCGAGCAGATCGCTCCCGCCGGCGGCTGGGGGCTCCAGCGGATCGGCGCGGCCCCCATGCCCTCGGGCGCGGGCCTGTCCGAACTGGGCATCAGGGACGGCGAGGTCCTCTACCTGCTCCCCCGCTCGTCCCAGCTGCCCGAGGCGATCTTCGACGACGTCGCCGACACCGTGGCGACCGGCGTCAAGGAGCGGACCGGCCGCTGGCGGGCCGCGCACACCAGGGGCGCGGGGCTGGGCACCGCGGCGCTGTCGATGGTCGCCGCGTTCGCGGTGCTCGTGGCGAGCGGACCGCCCTGGGGGCCGGTCGTCGCCTTCGCCGGGGCGTGCGCGATCCTCGCCGTCGTGGCGAGCGCCGCGCTCTCCAGGGCCGTGGGCGACGGCCGGGCCGGTGCGACCATCGGCTACACCGCGCTGCCGCACGCCTTCCTGGCCGGGGCCTGCGTACCGGCTCCCCCCGCCGGTCCCGCCGTGTTCGGGGCGCCCAACCTGCTGGCCGGGTTCGCGGTGACCGCGCTGGTCGCCACCGTGACCGGCTGGGTCGTCGCCGAGGGACTGCCCAACTTCTTCGGCGTCGGGCTGGCCGCGGTGATCGGGACGATCTGCTCGGCGATCGTCATGTTCACCGAGGCGCCCGCCGCCGGGGTGGCCGCGCTGTCCGCCGCGATAACCCTGGCCTGCGCTCCCCTCATCCCGACGACGTCCTTCCGGCTGGCGCGGCTCCCGCTGCCCACGCTGCCCGCCAACGCCGAGGAACTGCGCGGCGACACCGACGACATCGACGGCGCGGACATCCGGCGGCGCGCGACGGAGGCCGAGCGGTTCGCGACCGGCCTGACCGCGGGCGTCGCCCTGGTGGCGCTGGGCACGCTGCCGGTCCTGCTCACCGCGAGCGGGTGGACCGCCCCCGCGACCCTGGTCACGCTCTCGCTGGCGCTGCTGATGCGCGCCCGCGTCTTCCAGGGGACCGGTCAGCGCCTCTGGCTGCTCGGCTCGGGACTGACCGGGCTGCTGGCGCTGACCCTGGGCCTGGCGTTCACCGCGCCGGACTCGGCCTTCGCGGTGACGATCGGCCTGGTGTGCGCGGCGGCGCTGGCGGGCGGGATGGCACTGTTCCTCCCGCAGCGGCGCCCCTCCCCCTTCTGGGGACGCGCGGGGGACATCGTGGAGTTCTGCCTGATCCTGGCCCTGCTCCCGCTCGCGCTCGGGGTGATGGACGTGTACGCGGCCGTCAGGGGCCTGTCGGGCTGACCGGGGTCCCCCGGTCGGAAGCCCGTGCCGTCCGGGTCCCGCCCGGACGGCACGGTCAGTCTCGTCCCAGGTCGTCCAGGGTGCGGGCCAGATCCTGGCCGATGTCCTCGAAACGGCGCCGGGCGTCGGCCATGTCCAGCGGGAGCGGGTCGCCACCGGTGGCGGCGCGGAGCAGTTCCTCGTTCGCGCGCCCGGCGGCCTCCTGGGCGGCGCGGACCGCCTCGGTCACCGCCTCGGCGACGGCCTGGCTGTCCAGGCGCATGATGCGCGGCTCAAGGGTGATCTCCTTGATCCGCCCGGCGCCGTCCACCAGGGCACGGGCCAGGCCGTCGGCGCCGGACCCCTCGCCGGTGACGGTCTCCAGCTCGCCGAAGACCCCGCCGAGCCGCCGCAGGGTCTCCTCGCTCTGCCGTACGACGGCGTCCAGGTCCTCCAGGCGCAGGTTCTCGGGGATGAGGTCGCTCACTTGTACGGCTCCGGCATCTCTTTCTTGGGGGACAGCCACTCGAACGTCCCGCCCTTGGGCAACTGCGGCGCCTGGCCGGGGGCGACGGCGGGCGCCTGCCGGTACGGCAGGAGCGAGGGGTCGATCCTCGCCTTCGTGAAGTCGACCTTGGCCGAGCCGGTGGGCTCCAGGTTGAACGACTGGACCCACGCCTTGCCGGAGAAGTAGACCGACATGCTTCCGGCCACCGAGGCGACGAGCTTGCCCAGCGCCCCGGTAGAGACGGCGATGACCTGGCTGGCCAGGGTGCCCAGCATCTTCAGGTTGACCATGGCGTTAGCCGCGTACGGGGTCGCCAGCATGGCCGCCGCGATCGTGGCGAGGGCCAGCAGGGTGGCCGCGATCTTGGCGATGGCGAGCCAGTACGCGCGGTAGGCGTCCCCCAGCTCGTCCACGATCCCGGCGACGTTCTTGACGTAGGCGCGCAGGCTCTCCAGCGCCTCCTGCATCCGCTGGACGGCGTCGTCGAACGCCTCCCTGTCGTCGGCGATCCAGCCGTCCTTCTCCTTGGTGAGCAGGATGGCGACGTAGCTCTTCACCGCGGTGTCCAGGCGCGAGTGAACGGACTCCCAGTTGTTGTAGGCGTCGGCCATGCCCGGCACGTTCGCCACGGCGGTGCTCGCGATCGCCACGCCCGCCCAGGCCGTGGGCGCCAGCCTGGCACCGCCCTTGAGGGTGGACAGGACCTTGGTGGAGTTCGTGATCACCCCCTTGGCGCTCTTGCCCGCCGTCAGCGGGCTCGGCCTCCCACCCGGTCTCGCGGTCATCTCGGCTCCCCCTGGTTCACTGACGACCGGTCCACTGGTAACCGGCTCACTGGTACACGACGGTGCTGTCGTCCTCCGCGGTCCGCCAGTTGACGCGGGCGGTGGTCAGCGCGACCGTCCACGACTCCAGCACCTCCACCGCGTCGTCGAACTTCTCCCCGACGTCCCGCTGGACCTCCCGGTAGCGCATCCCGACCGCGAGCTCGCCGACCGCTCCCCAGCCGGGAAATCCGACCGTCGTGTCGCCCAGCATCGCGCGCAGCTCCCTGATCCTCGGGATGACGTCCTCCTCGATCTCCTTGCGAATGCTCTCGATCGCCTTGGAGGTGACGTACTTCTCCTGGGTCATCCGGCCTCCGTGATCACGTGTTCCCGGACATCTCCTACCATCCCGATCCGGTCCTCCCCTCCCCCTCGAAAGCCTGTTCACGGGGTCGCCGACGGCCGGAAACGTTCGGTATCACCGCCGTTCACCATCGGCGTCCCGTGCACCGCCCGGCGATCACGCTTCTATGCTGTCGGCGACCGAGCATCCGGCGAGGCGGAGGTGGGATGCAGACCCGTCGTGATCTCTATCAGGCGCATCGGCTGATGACCCAGCGCCTGGGCATGGCCCTGCTCCAGGGCGAGCCCGACGTGCCCGAGTTGCCGATGCGCAGGCACAACGTCGCGACGTTCTGCGGCGTGCTGGTCGCGGTGCTGGTGGCGGTGGCGTTCGGCATCTACGGCCTGCTGAAGCCCGGCGGCGCCACCGCGCTCACCGCGCCGGGAACGGTGATCGTCGAGGAGGAATCGGGCGCGACCTTCGTCTACAGCGCGACGCGGGGCCAGATGATCCCGGTCGCCAACGTCACCTCGGCCCGGCTGCTGCTCGGCGGCGGGCAGGGCGTGGCGGTCCGCACGGTCTCCACGGCGTCGCTCACGCGCTTCCCGCGCGGGCTCCTGGTCGGCATCCCCGGCGCCCCCGAGTCCCTGCCGCCCCGCGGGCGGCTGGTCCGCGCCCCCTGGTCGGCCTGCGTGGTCGAGGGCGTGGACGCCGCCGGGACGCGCACCCCGCACACCTCGCTGATCGGCGGCTTCGCGGTCGGCGGCACCCCGATCGGGCGGGACACCGCGATGGTCGTGGAGGAGGGCTCGCAGACCTGGCTGCTCTGGTCGGACCGGCGGATGCGGGTGCCGCAGGAGAGCCTGCGGGCGCTGACCGAGGAACAGCCCCGGCAGGTTCCCGCGGCCTGGCTCAACGCGCTGCCCATCGGCCCCGACTTCCGCGCCCCGGCGCTCGCCGCCCGCGGCAGGGTGGTGCGCGGCCCCGACGGCAGGCGTTCCGTCGCGGGCCGGATCTACACCGTGCGCGCGATGTCGGGCGGCGCGGCCAAGTGGTACGTCCTGCTCCCCGACGGCCTGGCCGCGCTCACGACCGCCCAGGCCGAGCTCCTGCTCCAGGACCCGGCCAGCAAGAAGGCGTACGGCAGGGCGCCGGTGCGCGCCGTGGAGATCGACGCGGCGACCGCGAACGGGATGCGGCGCTCGGCCACCCGCTTCGATCCGGCGGGGCTTCCCGCGGCCATGCCGCGGGTCATCGCCCCCGACCCCGCCTCGCCGGTGTGCGCGGTCTACGCCGACACCGAGCGCGGATCGACCCGGGCGCGGCTGACCGTGGGCAGCACCATGCGCATTCCCGCGCCGCCGGCGGGCCGGTTCGACCAGGACTCGGTGGACCAGGTCGTGCTCCCGCCGGGCACCGCGTCGCTGGTGGGCGTGCTGCCGGGGAACGGCAGGCTGGACGCGGTCACCTCGGTCTTCCTGATCAGCGACCAGGGGCGGCGGCACGCGATCACCGCGATGGAGTCGCTGGCGAGCCTCGGCTACACCGCCGCGGACGTCGCGCCGCTGCCGGCGCACATCGTGCATCTGATCCCGCAGGGCCCCGCGCTCAGCCGGACGGCGGCGGGAATGCCGGTGCCCGTGGGACAACCGTGATCCCCGTTACCAACGGTATATCCGTTCGTTATTGGTGAGAGACGCGACAGCTGTCCACTTTGTAATGATCGAAACTCCTATGCCAGTCGAGCACCATGGAGGTGTCACGTGGTCCAGAGGACCTCCGCGTACCATTCGCGGCTTGGCGAGGCGTCACAGAAGACCGACGACGCCAAGACCACGATCAACCAGATCAAGACCCAGCTCGAAGGCCACCGGGGCGAGCTGCGCTCCGGCTGGGACGGCCAGTCCGCGGTCTCCTTCGACGGCGTGTTCAACGCCTGGAGCACCGAGATGACCAACATCCTGCGCGAGCTCGAGGGTTTGTCGATCAAGCTCAAGCAGATCCAGAAGAACTACGAGACCGCCCAGGAGAACCAGACCGCCGAGTCCAGGCGGCTCGGGGCCGACATCAACAGCTGACGGATTCGGAACGGGGATCACCATGGCTAGCGACTTCGACCGCACTCTTGTCGACTTCGGCCAGATGGACCGCTCTGCCGGCGACTTCGCCCGGCAGTGGCAGATGCTGGAAGGCACCCTCCAGAACCTGGAAGGGGACCTCGACCGGTTGCTCGGTGACTGGGAGGGCGACGCGCGCACGGCCTACTACGGCGCCCGCGCCCAGTGGGACGCGGCGTCCGGCCGGATGGCCGCGCTGCTCCAGCGCCTCGGTGGCGTCATCGAGATCGGCAGGGAGAACTTCGCGATGACCGAGAAGGTCAACGTCACGATGTTCGACGGACGCTGATCCCAGGAACCGGGTGGGCCACGGCGGCGCCGCGGCCCTCTTCGTAACGGGGAGAACCGATCGGGTCGCGGCGGTGCCGCGGCCCCTCAGCAACGGGGAGAAGAGGCATGCCACCTCCCGAGGACAACGTCGCGCCCCCCTGGCCCGGCCTCGACAAGGACCGCCCGGCCGTCGAGATCAAGCGCGACCGGATCAAAAAACTGCTCCAGGCCCTCGAGGAGGACCTGGAGCGCCTGGAGGGCTCGAACGAGGGATCGCTGTCGGACATGCGGTCCCTGACCAATCTGACCGAAGCCCAGTTCGGCACTTGGGACACCGCCAAGGCCGTCGCCGCCACCACGCAGAAGGCGCACCAGAAAATCGGCCTGGTCTACCAGGACACGGTCACCAAGTACCGGGCGGCGCTCAACCTGCTGCGGGTCGTCGCCTACAACTACGAGGACGCCGAGCAGTCCAGCACCACGAACAGGGGAGGGTGAGACGCGATGGGCAACGATCAGGCGCGTCACACCATCAAGGCCGACTGCATGGTCCCGGAAACAGGCAGCCGAGACCACTACAGCGACTACAGCGCGACCGAGATCAGGGCGTTGTTCGAGGCCACCGACCCGCGGGCCATCAAGGAGGCGGGCTACGCCTACAACTCCGCGGCGACCTCTCTGAGCAACAGTCAAACCCTGATCAGGGACGTCGCCGGGGAACTGGCGCAGGTGTGGAGCGGTGACGCCTCGATCGAGGCGCAGAAGGCGCTCAACCTCGTCCACAAGACGATCACCGAGCTGGCCACCCGCTGCGACCAGCTCGGACCCCCGCTGATCCACTACGGCGGGGAGGTCCTTCCCTCCTACATCGGCAAGAAGGCCAAGAGCGGCTGGTTCGAGTTCGACGACGGGCTGGACATCATCCCGGGCGACAACTTCAACGCGGGGACGTTCGCCGGGATCATCTTCACCGACAAGTCGGAGAACGACCTCGCCCGCGAGGACCTGATCGCGCTCAACAAGGAGCTGGTCACGCTCTACGTCCAGATCCCCGCGACCGTGGACAAGGACCTGCCCCGGCTGAGCGACCCGACGACGCCCCCGCTCACCAACCAGAACTACCCCGGCGGCACCGGGGGTTACCCGGGCGGCGGGGCCGGATACCCCGGCGGTGTCGGCTACCCCGGCGGAGGCGGCTACCCCGGTGGGGGTGGTTACCCCGGCGGCGGTGCCGGCTACCCCGGCACCGGAAACCTGCCCGGCTTCCCGGGCGGCGGCTACCCGGGAGGCCCGGGAACGGGCGGCCCGGGTACGGGCGGCGGCTACCCGGACATCTCCAACCCCGCCTATCCGGGCGGTCCCGGCACGGGTGGCCCCGGCACGGGCGGCCCGCCGGGGAACGGCACCATCCCGCCCGGCTTCACCGACCCGACGGGCCTGAACCCGAACGACCCGAACTCGGGCCTCAACCCGAACAACCCGAACGCGGGCCTGGACCCGAACGATCCGCGCAACACCAAACTGGCCGGTTTCGAGCCCACCGTGCAGGGCGGTCCCGGTACGGGGCCCGGCACCGGTCTCGGCCCCGGCACGGGACCCGGCCCCGGGACCGGCCTGCCCACCTACTCCGGGGGCGGTGGAGGGGGCGCGGGCCCCACCACGTTCGGCCAGAACGGCCCCGCCGGGCCGACTTCCTGGGTCGGCACCGGTGGCACCACCGGGACCGGCGGCGGCTTCGGGGCCGCCGGTGGCCCGCGGGTCGACGGCCGCGGCGGCATGGGCATGGGCGGCATGCCGTTCATGCCGATGGGCGGTGCGGCGGGCGAGGGGAACCAGGACCGCGAACGCTCCACCTGGCTCACCGAGGACGAGGACGTATGGGGTGGTGACGGCGGCACCGCACCGCCTGTGATCACCTGACCGGACCGCGCGGGGGGCGACGCCTTCCCGGCAGCCTCCCGCGCGTGTCCCGCCCCCGCGGCACCATGATCCGCCCCGCCCATAAAGTGAAGAGATGAGACTCACGAAATTCGGGCACGCGTGTGTCCGCCTGGAGAAGGACGACTCCGTCCTCGTGATCGATCCGGGCTCCTTCAGCGAGGAGTCCGCGCTCGACGGGGCACGGGCGGTGCTCATCACCCACGAACACTTCGACCACGTGGACGCCGACCGGCTGCGCCGGGCCGCCGAGGCCGACCCGTCCCTGCAGATCTGGACCAACGAGGGCGTGGCCGCCACGCTCACCGACGTCCCCGCCAAGATCCAGGTCGTACGGCACGGCGACACCTTCGACACGGCCGGTTTCGGGGTGAGGGTCGTCGGCGAGTGGCACGCCCCCAACCACCCGGACCTGCCGATCGTGCGCAACGTCGGCTTCCTGGTGGACGAGGAGGTCTTCTACCCGGGTGACGCGTTCACCCCGCCGGGTGTCGAGGTGCCCACGCTCATGGTGCCGACCAACGCGCCGTGGATGAAGGCGTCGGAGATGGTCGAGTATCTCCGTCAGGTCCGCCCCGCCCGCGCCTTCTCCACCCACGACGGCCTGCTCAACGACATCGGGCTCCGCCTGGTCGACATGTGGCTGGAGATGGAGTCCGACAGGCAGAAGGCCGAGATGCGCCGCCTCACGTCAGGCGAGTCGGTCACCCTGCCCCAGTAGTACTTCGTTGGCCAAGGCGGGAGGAGCGGCCGGCTGGGACGGGGTGCTGCCCTACCGGCCCGGACTGCCGGCACTCCAGCACCGAGTGCGGCTGACGCTCATCGACCCGTTCCCGCCACCACGAACCCTGTCTCGTAAGCGGCGATCACCGCCTGGGTCCGGTCCCGTACGCCCAGCTTGAGCAGGACCGACGCCACGTGCGACTTCACCGTCTGCACCGACAGGAACAGCTCGCCGGCGATCTCCGCGTTGGACCGCCCGCGCGCCAGCGACCGGAGGACCTCCCGTTCGCGTTCCGACAGCTCCGGCAGCGGTCTCCCGGTTCGTACGGCGAAGCGTTCGATGACGCCGCGAGTCGAGGCGGGGAAGACCAGTGACTCGCCCGAGGCGACGACGCGGACGGCTTCGATCAGTTCCTTCGGCGGCACCCTTTTCAGTACGAAACCGCTCGCACCCACTCGAAGTGCGTCGAAGACGTAGGCGTCGACCTCGAACGTGGTCAGCACCAGGACGCGGGGAGCGTCCTCTGCGACGGTGATGCGGCGGGTGGCCTCCAGGCCGTCCATGCCGGGCATCCGGATGTCCATCAGGACGACGTCGGGGGGCAGGGGGCCGCCGGTGAGGGCGAGCGCGGCCCGGCCGTCGCCGGCTTCGGCGCTCACCTCCCAGTCGGGCTCGCTGGACAGGATGGCGCGCAGGCCGATCCGCACCAAGGGGTCGTCGTCGACGATCGCGATCCGCATCAGGACTCCAGCGGCAGGACGGCCCGCACGGTGAACTCGCCGGCCGCGGGGCCGATGGTGGCCGTGCCGCCCAGCAGGCTCACCCGGTCGCGGATCGAGGCCAGGCCGTGCCCGTGCCCCGGGGGGGCGGGGCCGTCGAAGGCGTTCACCACGCGGATCGTCACCGCGCCGGAGCCGGTGCCGACCTCCACGGTGACCGGGCGGCCGGGGGCGTGCTTGGCCGCGTTGGTCAGCGCCTCCTGGACGATCCGGTGCACCCCGCGCCCGATCGCGGGCGGCAGGCCGGTCGCCTCGATCGACGCGGTCACCGCCATCCCGGCCTCGCGCGCACCGTCGATCAGCGCGGTCAGGGCGGCCGGGTCGTCGCCGCCGGGCAGGGGCGCGTGGCCCTGGATGCCGGAGATGATCCGGTCCAGCTCGCCGAGGGCGGCCCGGCCACGCTGCTCGATCGTGGCGAGCGCCTGGCGGGCGAAGCCGGGGTCGTGGTCGAAGACGTGCGCGCCGGCGCCGGCCTGAACGACGATCATCGACAGCATGTGGCCGATACTGTCGTGCAGCTCCTGGTCGATCCGGAGCTGCTCCTGGGCGCGGGCCAGCGCCAGCTCGCCCGGCCCGGGCCCCAGCAGGCGGGCGGCCAGCCGCAGGTGCCAGGCGGCGAGCGAGGCCAGGACGCGGCGCAGCGGCAGCAGCATCAGCCCCAGGACGGCGACGCAGACAAGCCCTTCCAGCCAGGAGACCTCGACGTCCTGGTCGCCGAACGTCCCGGGGAACAGCATGACGAGCAGCAGGACCAGCACGACGAACGGGCGCAGCGCCCTGACCGCGATCAGGACGAGCGCGACCGGCGCGGTGGCCACTCGGATGAGCGCCCACAGCAGCACCCGGACGGCGCGTACGTCCAGCAGGGAGGTCACCTGCCCATCGTCGCGCCCGATCGCCCCCTTTGTCCTCGCCCACAGGAGTGAATCGCGATCGGCTCCCGGGAGGGAAGCGCCGCCCGGCAGCCCGCGACTAGCTTCGGCGCCGTGAAGAACACACTGTCCGCTTTATGGATCTTCGTCATGTTCAACTACCTCTACTGCGACATCCTCGGCCTCCTGGATCCCGCCGACGTCAACCCGATGGAGGTCACCCCCGGCTTCCTGCTGTCGGCGGCGGCCCTGATGGAGATCCCGATCGCCGCGACCCTCGTCTCCTTCCTGGCCCCGTACGGCCCGAACCGCTGGACCAACGTCGGAGCGGGAACCGTGATGACCTTGGTGCAGATCTGGTCGCTGACCGTGGGACCACCTACGGGCTACTACATCGCCTACAGCGTCGTCGAGATGTCCGCCACAGCACTCATCGCCGTCCTGGCCTGGCGCTGGGCCGGCGCGGCACCCGCACCTCCCGAGGCGTCAACGGACCCTCACCGGGCACGTCGACCGGGGCGGACGTCCGGTTGACGAGGAACCGGAAGTCGTCCGTTCCGTCGGTGCGGATCGCCAACTCGACCACGCCACGCGCCTCCACCGGCAGCTCGGACCGGACGCCGCTGACGGCCGGCGGACTTCCAGGACGCGCTCGGCGGGCGGGCTCAGGAGGCCGAGGCGATGGTGGCCGAGCCGATCACGGTGTCGCCGAGGTAGAGCACGGCCGCCTGACCCGCCGCGACCCCGGTGGCCGGGCCGTCCAGCGTGATGTGGACCTCCCCGCCGGAGAGCTGGGCGCGGCAGCCGTACACCTCGCCGTGGGCGCGGAGCTGGACCGTGCAGGCCAGCGGCTCGCGCGGCTCCTCCACCGGGCCGTTCCAGACCGGCCGCTCCGCGACGATGGTCGTGACCTCGAGGGACGAGCGCGGGCCGACGGTGACCGTGTTGGAGACCGGCTCGATGGACAGCACGTAACGCGGGCGGCCGTCGGGGGCCGGACGGTCGATGCGCAGGCCCTTGCGCTGGCCGACGGTGAAGCCGTAGGCGCCCTCGTGGCCGCCCACCACCTCGCCGGACTCGTCGACGATCGGACCCCGCTCCGCGCCGAGGCGGTCGGCGAGGAAGCCCCGGGTGTCGCCGTCGGCGATGAAGCAGATGTCATGGCTGTCGGGCTTGTCGGCCACCATGAGGCCGCGCCGCGCGGCCTCCTCGCGCACCTGGGCCTTGGTGGAGTCGCCCAGCGGGAAGATCGCGTGACCGAGTTGCTCCCTGGTGAGCACGCCCAGGACGTACGACTGGTCCTTGCCCTGGTCGGGGCTGCGGCTCAGGACGCCGTCCGCGACGCGCGCGTGGTGCCCGGTGGCCACCGCGTCGAAGCCCAGCGCGAGGGCCCGGTCGAGCACCGCCTCGAACTTGATCTTCTCGTTGCAGCGCAGGCACGGGTTGGGCGTGCGCCCGGCGGCGTACTCGCTGACGAAGTCCTCGACCACGTCACGGTGGAAGCGCTCGGCCATGTCCCAGATGTAGAAGGGGATGCCGATCACGTCGGCGGCCCTGCGGGCGTCTCGCGAGTCCTCGACCGTACAGCACCCGCGGGCGCCGGTCCGGTAGGACTGGGGGTTGGCGGAGAGGGCGAGGTGGACACCGGTGACGTCATGGCCCGCCTCGGCGATGCGGGCGGCCGCCACGGCGGAGTCGACGCCACCGGACATGGCGGCAAGCACACGAAGACTCATAACCCCCTGAGCGTACCCGCGCCGGCGCCCACCTCGTCGGGCCGGGAGGTCCCGAGGCCATGCGACGGGCACCCGTACGGCACCGATCAGCTCAGGCCCGCGCGGCGGGCGCGTTCGACGACCAGGCCGATGACGTCGGCCAGCCGGTCCACGTCCGTCTCGGTCGAGGTGTGACCGAGGGAGAAGCGCAGCGAGCCACGCGCCCGGAACCCGTCGGCGCCCATCGCGAGCAGCACGTGGGAGGGCTGCGCCACCCCCGCCGAGCAGGCCGAGCCCGTCGAGCACTCCACGCCCTTGGCGTCCAGGAGCATGAGCAGGGCGTCGCCCTCGCAGCCGGGGAAGGAGAAGTGGGCGTTGCCGGGAAGGCGGTTCACCGGATCGCCGTTGAGGATCACGTCGGGAACCGCCTGGCGGACCCGGCGGATGAGGTCGTCGCGGAGCCCGGTCAGCCGGGCCGAGTTCTCGGCCTGCCGGGCCACCGCGGCCCGCACCGCCGTGGCGAAGCCCGCGACGGAGGGGGCGTCGAGCGTGCCGGAGCGGACGTCGCGTTCCTGGCCGCCGCCGTGCAGCACCGGCACCGGGTCGACACCCCGGGCGAGCAGCAGGGCACCGACGCCCATCGGGCCGCCGACCTTGTGCCCGGAGAGCGTCAGCGCGTCCACCCCCGAGCCGGCGAAGACCACGGGGAGCTGGCCGACGGCCTGGACCGCGTCGGTGTGGAAGGGGATGCCGTACTCCCCGGCGATCGCGGCGAGCTCGTGGACCGGCTGGACGGTGCCGACCTCGTTGTTGGCCCACATGACGCTGACCAGGGCGACACTCCCCGGGTCGCGCTCGATGGCGTCGCGGAGGGTCTGTGGGTGCACCCGGCCGAACTCGTCGACGCCGAGCGGCTCGACGGTCGCGCCCTGGTGGGCGCTCAGCCAGTGCGCGGGGTCCAGGGCGGCGTGGTGCTCCACCGCGCTGATCAGGATCCTGTCGGCCCCCCCGGTACGGCGGGCCCAGTACAGGCCCTTGACGGCGAGGTTGTCGGCCTCGGTGCCGCCCGCGGTGAAGACGACCTCGCTGGGCCTGGCGCCGAGCGCGGCGGCGATGGTCTCCCGCGCCTCCTCCACGACCCGGCGGGTGCGACGGCCGGCGGCGTGCAGGGAGGACGCGTTGCCGACCTGGCCGAGTTGGGCTGTCATCGCCTCGATCGCCTCGGGAAGCATCGGCGTGGTCGCCGCGTGATCGAGATAGGCGGACTTCACGGCCGCATTCCCCTCCCCAACTCGCTGTCAACCTTCCAAGCGTATCCGCGCCCGCAGAGGGCCTGATCCGCGGAGTTGACCACTGAACCGTCCAGACGGTACAGTAACTGCCATGAGACGGGAAGAGCTGTTGGACGCGGCAGAGGATCTGCTCTGCGACCAGGGCTCCCAGGCTCTCACCCTGGCGACCGTCGCGGAGCGCGCCGGATGCAGCAAGGGCGGTCTGCTCTACCACTTCGGCACGAAGGAAGCCCTGATCAAGGGCATGGTCGAGCGGCTGATCGAGGAGTTCGACGAACTCGTCGCGACCCAGGGTCACGACACCTACACCAAGAACTACCTGGCGGCCACGTTCGCCGCCGTGCAGAGCGGCAGACTGCGACGCTGGGCCGTGGTGACCGGGGCCTCCGGCAACCTCTACCTTCTGGCCCCGCTTCGGGTGGCGATGGCCCGCTGGCACCGCGAGGGGCTCGACAGCGAGCCCGACCCGGAGGCGGCGCAGATCGTGCGCCTGGCCTGCGAGGGGCTGTGGGACGTGGCGAGCCACGACCCCGACCTCTACGACGCCGAGCACATCGAGATCCTGAAACGACGTCTGCTGGCCCTGCTGCCCGCCTGATGGCCCTGCCCGCCTGATCACCCCGGCACCACGACGCGCCGGTCGGCGGGCACCCGTCTGATCATTCACCTGACCAGGGGAAACACTCACAAAGATTGGTGGTCGCTTTCGCACGCGCGAAAGCGACCGACTTTGGTGTGCCCGCTCCCCGGTTTGTCAAAACATTTATTGAAGGGATTGAGTCATGACCCGCGACCTGAGAGCGGCTCGAACCGGAGCGGTTCTCACATTCGTGCTCGCAGGCCTGCTGTGCGGATCGATGACCGTGCGCATTCCGGCGCTCTCCGACAAACTCGGGCTGTCCGAGGCATCGGTGGGCGCCACCCTCCTCGTGTGGGGGCTGGGAGCGCTCATCACCATGCAGTCGATGCGCGGGGTGATGACACGCTTCGGCAGCCGGAGCATCCTGCGGGTCGCGGCTCCCCTGACCGCGATCACCCTGGCGCTGCTCGCGGTGGCGCCGTCGTTCCCCCTCGCCCTGGCCGCGAGCGGCCTGTTCGGCATGGCGTTCGGCGCGGTGGACGTCGCGATGAACGCGCAGGGCTCGGTGGTCGAACGCGCCTACGGACGCCCGCTGATGAACGGCCTGCACGCCGGCTGGTGCGTGGGAGCGATCGCCGCGGGCCTGCTGGGCACCGCGGCGATCGCGGCGGGACTCTCGATCACGGTCCACCTGATCCTGGTCGCCCTGCTCGCGCTCCCCGCGGCGGCGCTCCTCAGCCGTTCCTACCTGCCCGAGCCGGTGAGGGCTTCCCGCCGCCCGGCCGAGGGCCGGAGCACGGCACGGCGCCGGATGCCCCCGGTGGTCTACCTTCTCGGCGTGATCGCCTTCTGCGCGTTCATGGTGGAGGGTACGGTCGCCGACTGGAACGGCCTGTACCTGCGGAACGTGCTGGGCGCGCCGGAGGCGCTCGCCGCCCTGGGCTACCCGATCTTCGAGGCGGGCATGCTGGCCGGTCGCCTCACCGGTGACCGCGTCCGGGCCCGCTTCGGCGCCCGCGGCATGATGGTCGCCTCGGGCCTGGCCACCGCCGCGACCTTCGCCGTGGTCCTCACGGCCCCCACGGCGCCGATCGCCGTCTCGGCCATGCTGTTCGTGGGGGTGGCCGTGGCGACGGTCTCGCCGATGGCCATGTCCCTGGCGGGCGGCGCGACCGGCGATCCCGGACCGGCCATCGCCCAGACGGGCGCGATGGGCTACGCGGGACTGCTGCTCGGCCCCGTGATCATCGGTTTCCTCTCCGACCTGGTCACGCTCAGGGTGGGCCTCGGCATCGCGGTGGTGCTCGGCGTCCTGATCGCCGTGGTCGCGTGGTTCCTGCCCCGCTTCCGCGCGGTCACCGTCCCGCCGGAGACCGCCAGGCACGAGCTCTCCATGGCGGCCTGACACCGGCGGGGGTACGGGCACACGGTGCCCGTACCCCCGGGTACGGCGTGACCCTGCCGGTCACTTGCGCTTGGTGATCTCCTGGGTCAGCTGCGGGACGATCTGGTGCAGGTCGCCCACGACGCCGTAGTCGGCGAGCTCGAAGATCGGCGCCTCGGGGTCCTTGTTGATCGCGACGATCGTCTTGGCGGTCTGCATACCGGCCCGGTGCTGGATGGCCCCGGAGATGCCCGCCGCGATGTACAGCTGCGGCGAGACGGTCTTGCCGGTCTGGCCGACCTGGAACTGGTGCGGGTACCAGCCGGCGTCGGTGGCGGCGCGGGAGGCGCCGACGGCCGCGCCGAGCGAGTCGGCCAGGTCCTCGATGATCGAGAACTTCTCGGCCGAGCCGACGCCCCGGCCACCGGAGACCACGATCGCGGCCTCGGTGAGCTCCGGGCGCGCGCCCTTCTCCTCCTTGACCCGCTCCACGATCCTGGCGCCCTTGGCGGCGTCGGAGACGGTGAAGGTGACGCGCTCCTCGGTGCCCGCGCCCGCGGCGGCCTCGACCGGAGTGGCGTTGGGGCGTACCGCGACGATCGGGGTGCCCTTGGTCACGCGCGACCGGACGTTGATGCCGCCGCCGAAGATGGACTGGTCTGCGACCAGGCCGTCCTCGACTCCCACGACGTCGGTGAGCACACCGGAGTCGATCTTGATGGCGAGACGGCCGGCGATCTCCTTGGCCTCGGCCGTCGCGGCGACGAGTACCGCGGCCGGCGCCTTCTCGCCCACCAGGTGGGCGAGCAGCTCCGCCTTGGGCGCCACGACGTAGTCGCTGACCTCGGCGGAGTCGGCCAGGTAGATCTTCTCCGCGCCGTACTCGGCCAGCCTGGCCTGGGCCTCGGGAGAGTAGCCCGCGCCCGTCCAGACCGCGGACGGGGTGCCCAGCTTCCTGGCGAGCGTCAGCAGCTCAAGGGTGACCTTCTTGACCTGGCCCTCGACGTGCTCGACCAGAACGAGAATCTCGGACATTCCAGCTAACCCCCGCTCTCAGACGAACTTCTTCGACGCGAGGAAGTCGGCGGCCTTCACGCCGCCGTCGCCCTCGTCCTTGACGACCGTGCCGGCCGCGCGCGGCGGGGCGACCTCGAAGTCCGCGACCTCGCTCCAGGAGTTGGCCAGGCCCACCTGGGAGACGTCGATCTCGGCGTCGGCGACGCCGAGCTTCTCGACCGGCTTCTTCTTGGCGGCCATGATGCCCTTGAAGGACGGGTAGCGCGGCTCGTTGATCTTCTCCACGACGGAGACGACGGCGGGCAGCGAGGCCTCGACCCTGTCGTAGCCGTAGTCGGTGACGCGCTGGATGGAGATGGCACCCCCGTCGACCTGAACCTGGTTGGCGAAGGTGAGCTGCGGCACGCCGAGGCGCTCGGCCAGCATGGCGGCGAGGACCCCGGTACGGGCGTCCGTCGACTCCGAGCCGAGCACGACCAGATCGAAACCGATCTTCTTGAGGGTCTGTGCCAGGGCGTGGGAGGTGCCCAGGGCGTCCGAGCCGTGCAGCGCGTCGTCCACCAGGTGGACGGCCTTGTCGGCACCCATGGCCAGGGCCTTGCGAATGGTGTCGCTCGCCTTGGCGGGACCCATGGTGAGGACGGTCACCTCACCGCCGTGCGCCTCCTTCAGGCGCAGCGCCTCCTCGACCGCGTATTCGCACAGCTCGTTGATGACGCCGTCGGCGGCATCGCGGTCGAGCGTATTGTCATCGGACTTCAGCTTGCGCTCGGTCGCCGTGTCGGGGACCTGCTTCACGCAGACGACGATGTTCATGGCCGGTGGCCGACCTCCCGTGTTCGCCTGCGCCACCGCGTCGCTGCGGTTGACGCCGGATGCGGTACGTGCACGCGGGGTACGTGCACGCGCTGCCAAGACTGCCAGGTGCCCTGGGGCGGTGTGGCAGCGGGTGGCCCGGTCGGTACGTGCCCGTCCCGGCCCCCCGTCATTATGTTACCCATCAGTAGCTTAGGTGCAAACCGCCAGGTTGCGCGGCCCGCGCCGAGCGGCCGTAACCTTCCCCGAGAACCGCCACCCCTACCATACCGAACTATATTCCGGTATTCGCGTGCGGGTTCCGCGCCACGCCTGCGCCCCCGGCCCGATCAGCCGGCCGCCAGGATCGCGACCAGGACGAAGACGACGGTGCCCAGCACCAGCGCCAGGGTGAGCGTGCTGAAGAACGTGCTGAGGACCGCTCCCAGCGCGACGGCCCCGGCCCCGGCCGCCAGGTCGAGGATCATCCGCCCGCGGTCCCGGCGGGCGAACAGGGCGATGCCCGCGTCGACGAGCATCACCGAGCCGTACCCGGTCAGGAGCAGCAGCGCCACCTCGGGCAGCGGCTCCCTCGCGGTCGCGGCCGTCAGGGAGACGAGCAGGCCGGTGCCGACGACCCAGCGGCGGTGCAGGACGACCCTGCGGCGCGCGCGGGCCTCCTCCGGCGAGGGCCTGCCCGTCGCCGGGCGCGGCTGCCCCGGTCGCCACTCCCGGGTGCCGAGATCCTGCATCCCGGTGTCCGCCGTGCCCGCTGTGTCCATGGCGTCCCTGGCGTTCCTGGCGTCCCTGGGCTGCCTGGCCTTCGGCACCGGGATGTCCGGGGGCCGGGGTTCCGGGAACGACGCGGGATCAGGAGACGCCGCGGGATCCGGGAACGCGGGGGAGCCCGGGGAGCCCGCTCTCGTGAACGGCGGGGGGTCGTGGAACGCGGCCGGCCGGTGCCGTGCGCCCTCGGTCCGGGCCTGGGCGACCTTCCGGGCGTCGGCGGTGTCGCGGCGGTACCCGGCCGGCCCGACGGCGGGGGCGGCGGGGGCCGCGGGGGCGGCGGGGGCGGCGGGGGCACCGCCCAGCCACGCCGGCAGCGCGTCCGCGCGCGGCCGGGCGGCGGGATCGCGCAGCAGGCACTTGCCGAGCGTCGGCTCCAGCCATCCGGGAACGCCGTCGAGGTCGGGAGGGTGATGGACCACGCGGTAGCCGACCGCCGACGCCGGGCCGGTGCCGTAGGGATGCCGCCCGGTGGACGCGTACGCCAGCGTCGCCCCGAAGGCGAAGACGTCGGCCTCGGAACCGGCCTCGGCGCCCTCCAGCACCTCGGGCGCCAGATAGCCGGGCGTGCCGAGCACGGCCCCCGAGGCGGTGACCGAGGGCGAGTCGAGCGCGGAGGCGATGCCGAAGTCGATGACGACCGGCTCCCCGTCGGTCAGGATCACGTTGGCGGGCTTGAGGTCGCGGTGCACCACCCCGGCGGCGTGCACGATGGCCACGGCCTCGGCCAGGCCGTGCGCCAGCCGTACGAGATCGTCGCCGGCGACCGGCCCGTCGGCCGCGACCACCGCGCCGAGCGGGCGGCCCTGCACGTAACGGGTGACCAGATAAGGGCGGGCCCCCTCCAGGGAGGCGTCCAGGATCTCGGCGACCCGCGGGCCCTGGACCAGCCGCATGGTCTCGACCTCGCGGGCCAGCCTGGTCAGGGCCGTCTCGTCGGCCGCGACGTGGGGATGCAGGATCTTGACCGCCACCGTGCGCCCCTCGGGGTCCAGCGCCAGGTGGACCTCGCCGAAACCTCCGGCGCCCAGTCTCGACAGCAGGCGGTAGGGGCCAAGCCGTTCACCGTCCGGCGCAACCATGCGACTCCTTCCGGCGGGTCCCCTCCATCGTGCCGCAGAGAGGGCGATCGCGCACCGGTCGGCGACCGGTAAAGACCCGCCGGCGGGACCGTTACCTCCAGAACGTCAGGAATCCGAGGCCGAGGCTCTTCATCAGGTCGTCGAAGAGACCGCCGACGAGGTCGAGCGCGCCCATCGCGCCCTCGTTCGCCGACTGCCGCCACTGCGCCGTGAGGTCGTCGACGACCTCGGTCGGAGGCTGCCACGGGGAGAAGGACGGGGCCACGCTGAACGCCGTCATCACCGCGAAGAACGCCAGCGTGCCCAGCACGATCGTGGTCACCATGCCCGCGCCGGGGCTGCGGATGACCCCGCTCAGCGCGCGGGCGACGGCCTTGCGGGGCTTGCCGCCGCCGGGCAGCACGAACAGCCCGGCCACGAAGGCACCCGCGGCGTAGGCGGCCGCGAAGTTCTTGTTCATGTCTCCGGCGTAGACGAGGAACCCCCACACGCACATGCCGAACATGGCGGACAGCGCCCCGGTGACCAGCGTCCCGAACGCGGACCTGATCAGCGCCCACGGCGTGCCGAGCACCGCGAGCAGGGGGTCGCTGGCGCTGCTGCCCCGGATGGAGCGCCGCTGGGCGAGGTCCCCGAAGAGGTATTCGCCCACCCGCAGGCAGAGCGCGGCGGCCAGCGCGAACACGCTCACCACCACGGGCAGCATGCAGGCCAGCGCCACCAGGATGATCAGCAGCAGCACCGAGGCCAGCGGGTGGGCGGCGCGGTAGCGCTCCTGCGGAGGGGTGCGGGGCGCGGGCGCGGGCCGGTCCTGGGTCGGGGCCTCACGCCGCGCCTGGACCGGCGGCGGGTAGGGGCGCGCCTGGCCGGTGGGCGGCGGCGCCGGATATCCGGCCACCCGCTGGTCGGCGAAGGGCGGCGGGGCCGCGGCCCTGACCTGCGCCGAGGGCGGCGCGGGGACGTAGGGCGGCGGCTTGGAGGCCGGGACGTACGGGGGCGGGGCCGTCGCGGCGGACCCCTGGCCCTGCTCCTGCCTGGGCCTGCGCTCACGCCGCTCCGGCTTGGCGTACTCGACCGGCGGGAGCAGGTCGGCGTAACCGCCGTCCTGCGGCAGCGCGCGGGTGCCGTTCCGCGGCGGCGCGGGCGGCGGGGCCTGCGAGGACCGGGACGGCGACGGGGACGACGAGGACGACGAGGACGGGGCCTGGCCGTCCAGCACCCTGGTGCCGTCGGTGTCGAGGACCTTCGTCCCGCTCTCCAGGACGGAGGTGGGCGGCGTCTCCTGGAATGCCGTCACCCTCGGGTCGAGGGCGCGGGCCATCCGGTGCAGCTCCGTCGCGGACGGCCGGGCGACGGGGTCGACGGCCAGGGCCCGGCGCAGCCAGCCCCGCAGCCACGCGGGGGCCAGGTCGATGTTGGCCCGGCCCTCCATGATGTTGAAGCAGACGACCTCGAAGCTGCCCGTGCCGAACGGCGGCTTGCCGGTCGCGCCGAAGAAGACCGTCGAGGCCAGCGCGTGCACGTCGGCCGCCTGGGTGATCTCGGAATCGCGGATGATCTCCGGGGCGAGGTAGCCGGGGGTGCCGACGAACATGCCGGTCTGGGTCAGCCGGGTCGCGTTGACCAGGTGGGCGATGCCGAAGTCGATGACCAGCGGGTCACCGTTGACGATCATCACGTTGGACGGCTTGAAGTCGCGGTGGATGACGTCGGCGGCGTGGATGGCCACCAGCGCCGCGCACATGCCCTGCGCCAGCCGGATGATCTGGTCGGCGGAGAGCGGGCCGTCCTCCAGGACGGTCTCCTCCAGCGTGCGCCCCGGGGCGAACCGGGTCACGATGTAGGGCTGCTTGGCGGTCAGCTCGGCGTCGAGCACCTCGGCGACGTGCTGGCTGCGCACCCGCCGCATGGTCTCCACCTCGCGGGTGAGCCGGTCGCGTGCCTTGAGGTCTGCGGCCACGTGCGGGTGCAGGACCTTGACGGCCACCTCGCGCCCGTCCTCGTCGAGCCCGAGGTGGACGACGCCCATGCCGCCCTCGCCGATCTTCCTGAGCAGGCGGTACGGACCCAGCCTCTCGGGCGCCCGCGTGTCCCCGGTCATCACGCCGCCTTCTTTCGTAGGTCCTTCAGTTCCTGCACCACCGTTCCGACGTCGACCGGCGTCCACACCGCCCGTCGTGCTGTGTCTCCCACGGTGCCGATCGCCAGGAGGACCATCAGCGCCGCCGCCACCGCCAGCCCCGCGGCGACGACCATGGCCGCGCCGCGCGACGGCAGCAGTGATGCCAGCGTACGTCGCATCTGGCGGCTGGGGCCCTCCACGCCGGGTCCGGCGCAGACGGTCCAGAGCGCGACGGCCGTCCCCCAGCTCAGCGCGTTGGTCTCCGGCATGCTCCCGACCAGCACCGCGAGCAGGAGCGTCACCGGCAGGCCGAGGATCAGCGCGTACGGCACGAGGGCGATGGTGATGCCGATCGACTTCAGCAGCGCGGCCGGCTGGCCGAGCACCCGGAAGACGTCGGCCGCCGCCTCGCCCGCGCCCCTTCTGGCGTTGAAGGCCGGCTGGGCGATGTCGGCGGCGCGCAGCAGGATCGCCACCGGGATCACCAGCGCGGCGACGATCACCGGGGCGACGACCGCCGCGACCGTCATGACGACCAGCATCAGCACGCTCGTCACCCCGTACGCCTTGGAACGCTGCAACGCGTTCCCGGGACGCTGGCCGGGATGGAGCGCGGCCGGCACGGGCTGCTGGGGCTGCTGGGCGTGCTGCTGCGGCTGGGGATGCGGGTAGGGGTAGGGGGGCGGCGTGGGGGTGCGGACCTGCGGGGTCCGCTGCTGGTCGAACGGGGCCTGCCGCTGCGGGTAGGGCGGCGGGGGCTGGCCGCCGGACTGCGGCGACCGGCCCTGCCGACCCGGCGGGGCCGGTTGACCGGGCAGGCCCGGCCGGCCCTGCTGGCCCTGCTGGTCGGTGTACTGGCGGATGTATTCCTGCAGGTCCTGAGGGCGGACCCGTTGGGTGGGGATGTCTCCGTCGGAGACCGGCGCCGTGGCGCCGTCGTCGCCGGCCCGCGCCCCCTGCCGGTCGTGGGCGGGGGTGGACGGACCGGGCACCGGGCCGGGAACGGCGCCCGGGGCGCGGGTGGGGACGTCCTCGGGGGCGAGCATGCCGGTGGGCAGGTCGTGCGCGGCCTGCTGGGCCGCCGCGGCCTGACGCAGCTCCTCGGACGTCACCCGGCGGGTGGGCCACGGGTCGGGCTGCTCCTCGCCGAGCAGCGAGACGTATTCCTGGGGCTGGGCCACGGGGGCGGGAGGCCAGGAGGTGGGCTGCTGGACCGCGGGGCGTGACGCCACCGGGGTCGGCACGTCGCCCGGCCCGTCGACCGCGGCGCCCTGGCGCCCGGGGACGCGCAGGTTCGGGGCGGCGGGACCACCGGGGCCGCCGAAGGCGCCCGGGGCCCCGGCACCGAGGGAGCCGGGGGCGGGGTCGTCGAACTCCGCGACCGTGGTGATCTCGTCGGGCACCCGCGGCCTGCCGGTGCCGGGACGGGGCAGCAGGCGAGCCACCTGCGCCGCCAGCTCGGCGGCGGCGGGCCGCCTGGCCGGGTCGCGCTGGAGCGCGGCCCGCAGGATCGGCTGGAGCGCCTGGGGGACGGCGTCGACGTTCGCCTTGCCCGCGGTGATGTTGTAGAAGATCATCTCCAGCGTGCCCTTGCCGAAGGGCGGCAGGCCGGTGGCGGCGAAGACCAGGGTGCCCGCCCAGGCGTGCACGTCGACCTCGGGCCCGGCCTCGTGCCCCTCGATGATCTCGGGGGCGAGGTAGCCGGGGGTGCCGATGAACATGCCGGTCTGGGTGAGCCGGGTGGCGTCGACGGCCTGTGCGATGCCGAAGTCGATGAGGACCGGCTCGCCGTCCAGGATGAGGACGTTGCCGGGCTTGAGGTCGCGGTGGATCACCCCGACCGAGTGGACGGCGGCCAGCGCCGAGGCCACCCCGTGCGCGACCCGCAGCAGCGCGGGCAACTCCATCGGGCCGTCCTGCTTGACGACCTCGTCCAGCGGCCTGCCCGCGACGTAGCGCGTCACGATGTAGGGGCGGTGGCCGGTCACGTCGGCGTCGAGGACCTCCGCGATGTACTCGCTGCGCACCCGCCGCATCGTCTCGACCTCGCGCGAAAGACGGCGACGCGCGACGTCGTCGCCCGCCACCTCGGCGCGGAGGACCTTCACCGCCACCTGCCGGCCCTGCGGGTCGACGGCTAGATGAACCACGCCCATACCGCCCTCGCCGAGCCGCCGCAGCAGCCGGTAAGGGCCCAATCGGTCGTCCTGATTCATGGCATGAAGCACCATATCGGCTTAGACCTCGCCCACGAGATGAACCATCGGGCCACATTTTCCGACTGAATAACGTTCACAGAACCCCGACGGTTTCCCGATTCCCGCTCTCACTTAATCTCATTTCCGCTTCAGTTCGCCAGGTGGAGAACCTGCGCCGTCTTCAGTCCGGCCAGCAGGGAGCCGGACACGGCCAGCTTGGAGCGGCGGACGCCGCTGCCGATCACGACCTCCGGATGGGCCGCCACCGCCTCGTCGACGAGCACCGGCCAGTCCTCGGGCAGCCCGAGCGGGGTGATCCCGCCGTACTCCATGCCGGTCAGCGCGACCGCGTCGTCCATCGGCGCGAACGAGATCTTCCGCGCGTCCAGATGGCGCCGGATCACCCCGTTGACGTCGGCCCTCGTGGTGGCGAGCACCATGCACGCCGCGTAGCGGGTCTCCCCCGCGCGCCGGGCCGCCACGATCACGCAGTTGGCCGACTCGCCCATGCCCACGCCGTAGCGCTCGCAGAAGGCCGCCGTGTCGGCCAGCTCCGGGTCGATCTCGGCGACAGTGATTCCGCCGAGCCCGCCGAGTTCCCCGAGCCCGCCGATCGCCCGCGCCACCGGCTCGGCCAGCAGGTCGGGCCGCTCCGCGGCGCTCGTCCAGTCCAACGTCCCGATCGCCATCGCCGTCTCGCCTCCCTAGGAATTCCTTTGGAGATTCTCTCGCACCGAAGACTTTACGGCGGCGGGGTGACACTCAGGAGGTCGTCTGGAGCACCCGGCGGTGCAGATCGGTGACCGCCCTCCTCGCGGATTCCATGGCACCGGCCTGCCAGGCGGTCAGGTGCGTGAGCCAGTCGCCGGCGAAGTAGACCCGGCCCGCCGGGCGCTGCAGCAGGGCGAAGCCCCCCTCGTAGGAGGGCCAGCTCGCCCAGCCGCCCTCGATGTACGGCTGGCGCCCCCAGGCGATCGAGACGCTGGAGCGCAGCTCGGCACGGTACTTCTCCCCGTGGATCTTCTTGCCCTGGGTGAGCGCGCGGTTCCGTCGTTCTCGGTGGGAGAGGCCGGTGTACACGTCGGCGTTCTCCTCGGTGTTGTAGTAACCGACCACCAGGCCGCCGCGCGAGTGGTAGCCGTAGGAGGGGTACCAGATGTGGGTGATGTCCAGGTCCGTCTCGGTGGCGCCGCCGTAGATGCGGTCGTCGATCTCCCACCAGCGCCTCCCGTACTCCAGCCCGATCTTGCCGGCGGAGACGGGTACGGGCGTGCGGAGCGCGGCGGTGACCGGGGTGCCGAGGTTGTGCGGCAGGCGCGCGAACAGATGGGGCGGCAGGGTCGCGACGCAGTAGTCGGCGCGGACGACGCCGGTCCCCGCGCCGTCCCGGTGCGTGACCTCCACGCCGTCGGGCAGGTTCCTGACCCCGGTGACCGGCGTGCCCGTCCTGATCCGGTCGCGGCCGACCGCGTCTGCGAGCGCGTCGGTGATCGTGTCCATGCCGCCCACCGGCTGGAACATGGGCATGACCTGGTCGTAGCCGAAGTCCATGGTGACGTACCTGCCGGTGCCCGCGGCGAGCACGTCGCGCAGCGAGGAGGCCGTGCCCACGGAGACGCCCTCGCCCACCCCGGGGTAGGTCTCGAACCCCCGCCGCCGGGAGTCCCGCCGGTAGGCGAGGTCGGGGCCGAGGTCGCCGAAACGCCGCAGGAACTCCTCCAGCCGCTCGCGGTCGTCCGCGGTGAGACGGCGGTCCAGCGCGCCCGCGTTGCTCGCCTTGGCCAGCAGCTCCCCGACGTAGCCGTACAGGTCCGCGCGGGCCGTGCGCGCCCGGGCCGGGGCGGTCATGCCGCGCGTGTAGACGTACGCCGAGGCGTTGTTGTTGACGAAGATCTCGACGGGGACGCCCAGCTCGCGGCAGTAGTCCATGGTGACCATCCAGGCCGCGATCCGCGCGGCCCCCGCGTTGAAGTAGACGCCCTCCTCGAACCCCGCGGTCTGCGTCTCGCCGCCCAGCTCGTCCAGCCGGTCACCCGCGCGCAGCGTGAGGTTCCTGCCGCCCACCCGGCCGGACGCCTCCAGGACCGTGCAGTCGTACCCGGCCTTGCCCAGCTCGTAGGCGCAGGTCAGCCCGGCGACGCCCGCGCCGAGGACGACCACCTTGGCCGCCCCCCTGCCGGTGAGGGAGAAGTCGGAGCGCTGCGGAGGGGTGAAGTCCCTGTCCTGGGACTCCGGGGCGAGTCCGAGGGCGCCCATCGCCGCGAACATGGCCCCGGCTCCCCCGGCCGCGCCCACGCCGACCAGCAGCGCCCTGCGCGTCAGGCCCGCTCCCGTGGCGGGCGCGGCCTTGGCGGGCGCGGCCTTGGCGGCGGGGGTCACCGCGGCAGGGGTCTCGGCGGGGCTCTCTGCGGCGGGTGGCGCCGCGGCGGCGGGGGCGTCGGGCCGCGCGGGACCCGTCTCGTCACTCATGGGGGTCGTCAGGGGACATCGGGCACCGTCGGGTCGAGGGGAATCGCGGGATCAAGGGGATCGCCGGGATCGAGAGGGATCACCGGGTTGCGGGGAGTCGTCGGAGGGAGGGGGATCGCGCGTCGCAGGCTATCCGGATCGAGGGAAGCCTCGGGCGAAGGGGGGTCGAAAAAGGACATCGGGGGGTGTCAGAAGGGTCAGCCGTACGCGCCGCTGCCGCAGGCGACGTGGCCGCCGATCATGGCGAAGATCCCCAGCAGGGACATGATCTGCGAGAAGTCGTCGGTGGTGAACTCCGTGTGGCGCGGGCCCGCCGCCGTCACCCCGGGGATGATCGCGCATCCGGCGGCGATGGCGGTGGAGTTCCACTCGACCCCGAGGGTGAAGGGCGGCTCGGGGGCGTGGAGGCGGAAGTCGGCCACCCGGTCGAGCGCGCGGGCCGCGGCCTCGCGGATGCGGGCGTGGGCGACGGCGGGCGGCAGAAGCTCGGCGGCGAACCTGTCGACGCCCTTCTTGACCGCGACGGTCTCCACGTCGCCGAGCAGCTCCCTGGCCTCCTCGCAGACGGCCTCGTCCCCGGTCACCAGGATCACCGGCACGCCGAGCGTCCCGGCGAAGGAGGCGACGAGACGGGTCTCCCCGCAGACCTCGCCGTTGAGGTAGATGTTGTGGATCTCCTTGCCCATCCAGGTGTGGTTGAGCACGCCGTGCTGGACACCGGCCCGCGCGTGGTAGCCGACGAAGCAGGCCGCCCGGTGGCTCGCGTCCAGTCCCTGCCCCATCCGCAGCGGCTTGCCGGGGCCCCGCAGCAGGGTCGCCCGCTCGTCGAGCAGGTCGATCCTGAGGTTCTTGGTCGAGCCGTGGGCGTCGTTGACGCGCACGGCGGTGGCCCCGGCGTCGAACACCCCCTCGACGACCGCGTTGGCGTCGCCGGTCATCAGCTCGCAGCCGCGCTCGTAGCCCCGGCCCCCGGCGTGCATCTCCTCGGGGTCGGTCAGCCCGGTGACACCTTCCATGTCGACCGAGAGGTAGACCTTCACGTCATCCCCCATGTCTCGACGCGTCGCGCCTCTTCCTCGCTCATGAAACCGATCTCCCCGTCCACGAAGTCGTGAACCTGCTTGCGCCACGGTTCGGGAATCTCCGCGACCGCGGGCGGGTAGCAGCGGTCCAGCCAGGCGGTGGACGACTCGGTCGCGCGGAGGTACCGGGCCGCCGCGGCGAAGACCGTGTCCTCGATGCCGGGCACCCGGGCGCAGCCGTACTCGATCATCTCCTGACCCCCGTACGGGGGCGGTTCCTGCCACTTGCGGGCGACCGGGCGGCCCGCGGTGATCGTGGTGCGGAGCGGGCGGCGCTCGACGGCGGCCTGGATGAGCTCCTTGTACAGGCACTTGCCGCAGGTCCCGCAGGGGCCGCCCACCCCGCGCAGGCACCAGCGGAGCTGCCCGCGCAGCTCGGAGTTCAGGGCGAGCCGCATCGTGACGGCCTCGCTCACCCCGCCCACCGGGAGCACGATGTGCAGCCCGGCGGCGGCGAACGCCCGCCCCCAGGCGCCGTGCGGGGCCCACATCAGGTTGTCGGGCGTGTAGCGGTGGATGTAGCGGGCGCCCCCCAGCCAGCGCGACCCCAGCTCGTAGCCGAAGGCCAGGCCGCCCAGGTCGAGCTCGTCGGCCATCAGCAGCGCGCCCGCGGCGACCGCGTGGTGCTCGGGGTAGCCGGGACGGGGCTCGGCGAGGGTGAACTCCAGGTCGGAGCGGACGACGGTCAGCTCGCGGCCGGTCTTCTCGGCCAGCGAGGCCAGGACGTCCGAGCGGTAGTGGGTCCACCGGTTGGGCACGCGCGGGTGGGAGACCCGCTGGAAGTGCACGAACGGCGCGTCGGGCAGCATCGCGGCCACCGCGACCGAGTCGGCCCCGCCGCTGTAGGAGATCGCCAGCCTGCCGCCGGACCGCGGCTGTGTCCCGGTGGGACCGGCAGGACCGGCAGGACCCGCATGGACCCCCCAGCCGTCGCCGATCGCCTCGGCGAACTCCGGCGAGATCGGCCGGTCGAAGGTGACGCGGCGCCGGGTCCACGGCGCGATCACGGTCCACGCGGCGAGGGCGAGCAGGTCCGGGTGGATGTCACGGGGCGCCCGCGGCAGCTCGACCCTGAAGGTGTTCGTGGCCAGCTTCAGCGGCGCGCCGTCGGCGCAGTGGCCGGTGACGCCGTCCTCGGGGTCCAGCCGGAACTCCAGGTGCCAGGTGCCGCCGTCGGCCGTCCAGGCCACTCTCACGCGCCGCTCCCCCTGCCCGCCGTGCCCCCGATGCCCGCCGTGTCCGCCGTGCCCCCGGCGTCCGCCGTTCCTCCGGTGGCGCGGTCCACGGCCTGCCAGAGCAGCACCTCGTTCCGGAGCACCCCGTCCAGCGCGACGGCGGTCTCCTGGGCCAGCCGGTGGGCGTCGTCCCAGCGCCCGGCCCGCGCCGGGTCGAGTTTGACCCCGGCCACCTGCGCGCGCAGCTCGACGACCTCCGCGCGCAGCGAGGTGACCTCCCTGGCCAGCGTCTGGACCTCCCAGAGCGCGTCCTTGACGTCCTGCCGGTGGTCGGCCCTGGAGATGTACCGGGAGTCGAACCAGCCGAGAACCGCCCGCCGCAGCGGGGCGGGCACCAGCGCACGCTTCACCAACCGCACCATAACTCGGCACGATACCGGCAATTCCTGATCAGCCAGGACCAATCCCTACAAGCTCCATCCGGCCCGGCGGGCCGGTCAGCGGCCGGTGAACTCGGCCTTCGACCTCTCGGAGAAGGCTCGCATGCCGATCCCCGCGTCGTCGGTGGCGAACAGCCCGGAGAACTGCAGGCGCTCGATCTCCAGGCCGGTGTCGAGGTCGGTCTCCAGGCCACGGTCCACGGCCTTCTTGGCGGCGCGCAGCGCCAGGGCGGGACCTCCCGCGAACCGGGCGGCGTACGCGAGGGCCTCGGTGTACGCGTCGTCGTCGGGGACGACCCGGTCCACCAGGCCGATGCTCAGCGCCTCGGCGGCGGACACGTGGCGCCCGGTGAAGATGAGGTCCTTGGCCCTGGCCGGGCCGACCAGCCGGGGCAGCCTCTGGGTGCCGCCCGCCCCGGGGATGATGCCCAGCAGGATCTCGGGCTGGCCCAGCTTGGCCGACTCCCCGGCGATCCTGACGTCGGCGCACAGCGCCAGCTCGCAGCCGCCGCCGAGCGCGTAGCCGGTCACGGCCGCGACGACCGGCTTGCCGATCCTCGCGACGGCGGTGAAGCAGTCCTGCAGGACCTGCGAGTGGACCGCCATGTCGGCGTACGACATGCCGGCCATCTCCTTGATGTCGGCCCCGGCCGCGAAGACCTTCCCCCCGTAGAGGACCACGGCGTACACGTCGTCGTCGGTGTCCACCTGCCGGGCGCACTCGGCGATCTCCAGCTGGACCTGCCGGTTGAGCGCGTTCATCTTCGGCCGGTCGAGCCTGATCGTCGCGACCCCGTCGGCCGCCTCCACCCGCACGAACTCACCCATGGACGTCCTCCCGCCTTCCGCCGGGACCCGCGGGCCGCGCCGGGGTCCGCCGCGCCGCGATCCCCGTCGATCACGGCGCCGCGAACCACCTTAGGGCGCGTCTCAGTTGACGGGCATGGCCAGGTCCCTGCTCTCCCCGGCGTTCCTGTCCGAGTCCTCCCTCGCCCGCCTCGGCAGCCCGGCGATCGTCCTGCGGTAGATCGCCTCGTACGCGCGGGCCATCACCTCCACGCCGAAGAAGCGCTCCACGCGGGAACGGCAGGCACGCGGGTCGAGCGTGCCCGCCGCCTCGATCGCGGCGGGGAGCTCCGAGGGGTCGCTCCGGATGAATCCGGTGACCCCGTCCACGACCACCTCGGGCACGGCGCCCCGGCAGAGGGCGACCACGGGCGTGCCGCAGGCCATGGCCTCGATCATGACCATGCCGAACGGCTCCTCCCAGACGATCGGGAAGATCAGGCACCTGGCCGCCGCCAGCAGCTCGTGCTTGCGCGGGGTGTCGGCCTCGCCGACGTACTCGGCGTCGGCGCCGAGCCGGGGCCTGACGTACTCGTCGAAGTAGTCGTACTCGATCTTCTCGGTGAGCTTGCCGGCGAGCAGGATGCGCCGTCCCGCGGCGCGGGCGGCGTCGATGGCCAGGTGGGCGCCCTTGTCCTCGTTGAACCGGCCCAGCCACAGCGCCCAGTCCTCCTTGCGCTCCCTGAAGGAGAAGGCCGTGACGTCGACCGCGTTGTGGACCACCCCCGCCCAGTTCAGGTCGGGGGCGATGCGCCGCTGGGCCTCGGAGATGGCCACCATCGACACGGTGGCGCCCAGGACCCGGTAGTACTCGCCGTACTCGCCCCCCACCTCCCCGTGACAGGTGATCACCGTCGGGACGGTCTGCGCGGGCGCGGTCAGCGGGCCGGCCAGGGTGTGGTCGTGGATCACGTCCACCACGAGCTTCGAGGTCATCGCGTACGCCTTGGCGGCGTGCAGGACCTCGGGCAGCGGCTCGCCGATCCGCTCCGAGGGCGCCCGCCCGTAGGTGCTCAGGAAGCGCGCGGAGGTCCCCGCCCGGCCCGCCCCGATCAGCGTGATGTCGTGCCCGCGCCGGGTCAGCCCGGCGACGAGCCCGGCCACCACCGACTCGATGCCCCCGTAGCCCAGGGGCGGCACGTCGTACCAGGGCGGCGCGACCATCAGAATGCGCATGCCCTCCGACCATCCCGGAACATCTCTCGAAGAAACCATGGCCACCTCACAGAAAAGACACGGAACCGAAGAAGACAGGAACCTGGAAGAACGCGGAATCAGAAAAGGCGCGGCCCCGGAAGGACGCGAGAGAAACGATCAGTGGACCTGCCGCAGGGCGGCGTTGAGCGGGCTGCGCGGCTCATTGATCAAGGTGATCCCCTCGGGCAGCCCGGCCACGGCGGCACCGTCCGGGCCGACCTCGATCGTGACCCGGGAGCCCGCGAGCGGAAGTCCCTGGATCCGCAGGCCCTCCAGGCCGACGGGATCCAGCCACACCCGCCCGTACGGGATCCACGGCTCGAAGCGCAGCAGGCTCCTGATCAGCTGGATGGGACTCGCCGCGGCCCACGCCTGCGGGGAGCAGGAGGTGGGGTACGGCACCGGCCAGGTGAACTCGGCCCGGTCGAACCCGCAGAACAGCTCGGGCAGCCGCCAGCCGAAGACCTCGGCCGCGTCCAGCAGGCCGAAGGCGATCCGCTGGGCCTCGCCCGTGAAGCCGTAGCGCATCAGCCCGGCCGCGATCAGGGCGTTGTCGTGCGGCCAGACCGAGCCGTTGTGGTAGCTCATCGGGTTGTAGGCGCCCATGGTGGTGGCGAGGGTCCGCACCCCGTACCCGGTGAACATCTCCGGCGAGAGCAGCCGCTCGGCGACGTGGGGGGCCCGGTCCTCGTCGACGATGCCGGTCCACAGGCAGTGGCCCATGTTGGAGGCGAGGCTGTCGATGGCGCGTCCCGCGCCGTCGAGGCCGATGGCGTAGTGGCCCCGGTCCGGCAGCCAGAAGCGCTCGTTGAAGGCGTCCCTGATGCGTTCCGCGCGGACCGTCCACTGCCCCTCCAGGGCGTTGTCGCCCATCTCGTGGGCGAAGTGGGCGCGGGCGATGTAGGCGGCGTAGACGTAGCCCTGGACCTCGGCCAGGGCGATGGGAGGGGCGGCGATGGTGCCGTCGGCGAAGTTGACGCCGTCGAAGGAGTCCTTCCACCCCTGGTTGATCAGCCCGTGGTCGGTCTTGCGCCGGTAGGACAGGAACGGGTCGGAGGATCTGCGGATCCAGTCGAGGGCCGCGTCGACGTGCGGCATGAGCTCCTCGACGGCGCCCCCGTACATGCCCCACCTGCGCAGCTCGCCCATGACCATCACGAACAGCGGGGTCGAGTCCACCGAGCCGTAGTAGGCGCGGCCCGCGTGCGGCGAGGCGCCGCTCTGCGTGCCGAACCGGAGCTCGTGCAGGATCTTGCCCGGCTCCTCCTCGGTCAGCGGGTCGTCGGCGGTGCCCTGCAACCCGGCCAGGCGCCTCAGGGTGCCCAGTGCCAGGCACTGGTCCATCGAGAGCGCCATCCACGAGGTCAGCAGCGAGTCGCGGCCGAACAGGGTCATGAACCACGGCGCGCCCGCGGCGATCGTCGGCGCCTCGTCCGGCTTGCCGGGCTCGAAGAGCCGCAGCGCGCCGAGATCCGCCTTGGAACGCTCCAGAACCTTGGTCAGGACGCGGTCGGAGGTGACGATGATCGGGCTGAGGCGCTCCCAGTCGGCGCGCCGCCTGGCGGGCTCCGCGTGCTCCAGCGGACGGTGGGTGGAGAACCACGCGGGCGACTCCTCACCGTCCAGGATCGGGTTGACCTGCAGGCTGGCGCTCCACTCACCCCGCGCGGGCACGACGACGCGGAAGATGAGCACCCCGGGCACGGCGAACGGTGACGGCTCGGCCACCACCCTGGTGCCGCGCGAGCGGCAGGCGGAGAAGATCAGCAGTCCCGTCCTGTCGGCCGTCATCTCCACGTCGGTCACGTACCGGATCCGGCCGGCCTTCACCTCGAACAGGTCGGCCACGTCGGAGGCGACGTGGATGTCGATCACGCATCCGGCGGGCTCCCCGGACAGGTTGCGCAGGGTCAGGTCCTCGCGCAGGCCGCCCCCGACGTAGCGGTCCCTGATCACGAGCAGGCTGCCCTCGGCCCGCCCGGGGCGGGGGGCGGCCCTGCCGAGGAACATCGCGTGGTAGGGCTCGGCCGGAAGCACCCTGAGCGCCTCCACGGGCAGCTCGTCCACCCTCAGCTCCCAGCGCGACAGGATCCTGGTGTCGGCGTGGTAAACACCCTGCGCCCCGCCGGGAAGGATGTCGCCGTTACGGGCGCACACGCAGAAGGAGCCGCCCTCGACCAGCGTGACCGTGGTGTCGCCCAGCGCGCCCGGCTGGCCCTCGAAGGTCCATGCGTCCACTGTTCTCTCCAGGGTGTACAAGATGTCGGCTATATAGCCATTCCCGCCACAAACAAGAAAGAACTATGTAAAAGAAGTATATTGTCGCACTTTGCCACATAAGAGGGATTTTGTCCGAGTCGATCCGGCACCCGTCCCCCGAGGCCGCCCACCGGCGGAACCACACACCCCTCCCCGGCCGTGCCCGCACTCCCCATACGACAAAAGCCGCGAAAGACGGATCCTGTGCGACCGGTTGGAGTCACAACCACAAAGAACCTGGCATACCTGAACTTGAACCGATAGTAGTCATTCAATTACTTACAGTGACCGTGAAAGGGAGGATGTCGTGCCAGGGATGAACCGGCGAGGGTTCGCCAGGTTGGCCGGGCTGGGCGCCGTGGGAGCGATGGGCTCGGCCGTGGAACCGGCGGTCGCGGCGGCGGTCTCGCTCACGGACCCGGCCCCCGCACGCACCGGGAGGGAGCCGCGCGACGCGAGGCGCTGGGACACCTGCACCCGGGTGGCCCGGGATCTGTTGCTCGTCGGCGAGGACGGCTCGGACCTCAAGCTCGAATACCTCAAGGTGCTGATCGACAAGGGCCTGCCCAGGACCCGCTCCCCCAAGAAGATCCTCGTCGTCGGCGCCGGGATCGCCGGGCTGGTGGCCGCGACGCTGCTGAAGCGGGCCGGGCACCGGGTCACCGTCATCGAGGCCAACGGCAACCGGATCGGCGGCCGGATCAAGACCTTCCAGACCGGTTTCGCCGACCGGCGGCAGTACGCCGAGGCGGGGGCGATGCGCATCCCCGACTTCCACCCGCTCACCCTGGCCCTGATCGACAAGCTCGGCATCTCCCGGCGCCTGTTCTACAACGTCGACGTGCGGCCGGGCGACGCGGCGAGCGGCCCGACACCGCCCGTCGTCTACACCCCGCGCCGCGGCCCGGTCTGGCGCTCCGGCCCGTCCCGGGGGGAGTTCACCGCGCCGGAGCGGGCGAACCACACCCTGATCCGGGTCAACGGCATCACCCAGCGCCGCGACGAGTACGCCAGGAACCCGCGCGAGATCAACGCCTCGTTCGGGCTGCGGGACGGCAGGACCGCGGGCAGGATCCTGGACGACGCGCTCGACCCGGTCAGGGACTACTTCTCCGTCGTCCGCGGCGGGACGCGGGTCGACAAGCCACTGCCGGAGCTGATCGAGGGCTGGGCCCGCGTCCTGTACGACTTCGACGACCACTCGATGAACCGCTTCCTGCGTGAGCACGCCCGGCTGAGCGACGCGGCGATCGACGCCATCGGCACCCTGGAGAACCTGACCTCCCGGCTGCCGCTGTCGTTCATGCACACCTTCCTGACCCGGAGCCTGGTCAATCCCTCCGCGACCTACTGGGAGATGGAGGGAGGCAGCCGGGAGCTGCCGTACCGGCTGGCGCCGGGGCTGCGCGGCGACATCCGGATGGACCGGCGGGCCGTGCGGATCCGGCACACCGCGCGGGGCGTCCGCGTCGAGACGGTCACCGAGACGGGCAGCACCGAGTCCGCCTCCAGGCCGCAGGGCAGGGGCGAGACGTTCGAGGGAGACCTCGCGATCATCACGATCCCGTTCTCCGCGCTGCGCCACGTGGAGATCACCCCGGCCCTGCCGTACCCGAAGCGGCGCGCGGTGATCGAGCTGCACTACGACTCCGCGACCAAGGTGCTGCTGGAGTTCCGCAGGCGCTGGTGGGAGTTCGACGAGCGGGACTGGCGGCGTGAGCTCGGCTCCCGCTACCGCCCGGGGCCCGCGGCCCACGTGACGGGCGGCGGATCGGTCACCGACAACGCCAACCGGTTCGTCTACTTCCCGTCCCATCCGGTGCGCGGCAGTGAGGGCGGCGTCGTGCTGGCCAGCTACGCGTGGGCCGACGACGCCTCCCGCTGGGACTCCATGGACGACGCCGAGCGCTACGGTCACGCGCTGCGGGGGCTGCAGGAGGTGCACGGGGAGCGCATCTCCGAGTTCTACACCGGCCACGGCATGACCCAGAGCTGGCTGCGCAACCGCTACGCCTTCGGCGAGGCCGCCGTCTTCACACCGGGCCAGATGACCGAGATCCACCCCGCCATCGCCGCCCCCGTGGGGCGGCTGCACTTCGCGGGTGAGCACACCTCGCTGAAGCACTCCTGGATCGAGGGCGCCCTGGAGTCGGCGGTCCGCACCGCCCTGGAGGCCAACGCCTGACCCCTCACCCCTCACCCCTCACCACGGGGTTTCTCCGCGTGGCCCGCGGCACCGACCTCCGCGGGCCACGCGCCACCGGGGCGCCGTACGATCAGGCGCGCTCCGGGGTCACGGCGCCGGGAACCTCTCTCGGGCGCCAGGGATCGAGTGCTCAACCCTACCCACCTCACCACGCAACGTGTCGGCACGCGGACACTTCAGAAAAGCACCGGTGTCGCGACGCCGTCCGTGGACGTCGTACGCGAAGACCGTGTGCGAGACCCCGCACGGCCGCTCACCCCCTCACCCCGCGGGAACGCGAAGACCCCCGCGCCCCTCGCCGGAAACCGGGAGGAGCACGGGGGTCCCGCCGTCCGGCGCGCGCCGGACGGTCACGTGGTCAGCGCAGGGTGCCGTTGGTCATGCCGACGGGCTCCTCGGGCACCGCGACCAGGCCGAGCTCCGAGGTCGACGCCACCAGCGGGTGGTCGGGAACGACCCGGACGGTGTAGCCGAAGGGCCCGGTGCGGTCGAGGGGGATGGTCCCGGCGAAGACGGCCCTGCCGTCGTCGCCCTCGGACTCGACGGTCAGGTCGGCGTAGGAGGGGGCCGCCAGGTCGTCGTGGTCGCCGACCCGGCCGTAGGCCGCCTGGACCCGGATGTCCCCGGGCTCCAACTCGCCGAGGGCGATGGTGGCCTTCAGTTCCACGGACGTCCCGAGCTCCGGGGTGCTGTCGCCCAGGCCCGAGGCCTCCACGTGCTCGACCCGCACGCCCGGCCAGGCCCTGCCGACCTTGAGCTTCCACGCCGCGAAGCCCCTGGCCTGCTCGTACCCCTCCCCGGAGAGGGCACGGGCGGACCTGGCGGCCGGCGTGTAGAGGTCGACCACGTAGTCGCGGAGCATCCGCCCGGCGAGCACCTTGGGGCCGAGCGAGGCCAGGGTGTGCCTGACCATCTCCAGCCAGCGCCGGGGCAGCCCGTCGGCCCGGTCGTAGAACCGGTCGGCCACCTCGTGCTCGATCAGGTCGTACAGGGCGGCGGCCTCGAGCTCGTCGCGGCGGTCGGGGTCGGCGACGCCGTCGGCGGTGGGGATGGCCCAGCCGTTGGTGCCGTCGTACCACTCGTCCCACCAGCCGTCCCGGATGGACAGGTTGAGCCCGCCGTTGAGCGCGGCCTTCATCCCGGACGTGCCGCACGCCTCCAGCGGGCGCAGCGGGTTGTTCATCCACACGTCGCAGCCCTGGACGAGCAGCTGGCCCAGGGCCATGTCGTAGTCGGGCAGGAAGACGATGCGGTGCCGCACGTCCTCGGAGTCGGCGAACTTCACGATCTGCTGGATGAGCTTCTTGCCGCCCTCGTCGGCCGGGTGGGCCTTGCCCGCGATCACGATCTGCACCGGCCTGGCGGGGTCGAGCAGCAGCGCGCGGAGCCGGTCGGGGTCGGACAGCATCAGGGTGAGCCGCTTGTAGGAGGGCACCCGGCGGGCGAAGCCGATGGTGAGCACCTCGGGGTCGAGGGCGTCGTCGATCCAGCCGAGCTCGGCCTGCGAGGCGCCCCGGTTGATCCACGACTGGCGGAGCCGCACGCGGGCCGCGACGACCAGCTTCTCGCGCAGCCGGCCCCTGATGCCCCAGACGTCTCCGTCGGAGATCTTGCCGATGCTCTCCCAGCCCTGGGCGCGGTCGACCAGGGTGGGCAGCTCCCTGCCGGCCAGCTCCATGATCTCCCGGCCGACCCAGGTGGGGGCGTGCACGCCGTTGGTGATGAACCCGATCGGGACCTCTTCGGTGTCGAAGCCCGGCCACAGGCTCTGGAACATCTCCCGGCTCACGGCGCCGTGCAGCTCCGAGACGCCGTTGACCCGCTGGGCCAGCCGCATGCCCATCGCGGCCATGTTGAACTTGCCCGGCTCCTCCTCGGCGCCCAGCGCGAGGATGCGGTCGACGGGGACCGTGGGCCACGCGTTCTCGCCGCCGAACTGGCGGCCGATCATCTCCGCGGGGAAGCGGTCGATCCCGGCGGGCACGGGGGTGTGCGTGGTGAAGACGGTCCCGGCCCTGACCGCCTCCAGGGCCTCGTCGAAGGAGAGCCTGGCCTCGGTGAGCTCGCGGATGCGCTCCAGGCCGAGGAAGCCGGCGTGACCCTCGTTGGTGTGGAACACCTCGGGCTCGGCGTGCCCGGTGACCCGGCAGTAGGCGCGGATGGCGCGGACGCCGCCGACACCGAGCAGCAGCTCCTGGAGCAGCCGGTGGTCGCCGCCGCCGCCGTACAGGCGGTCGGTGACGTCGCGGGCGGCGGTGTCGTTCTCGGCCACGTCGGAGTCGAGCAGCAGCAGCGGCACCCTGCCGACCTGGAGCACCCAGACCTGGGCGTGCAGCGTGCGGTGCTCGGGGAGGCTGATCTTGATGCGTACCGGGGTGCCGTCCTCCTCCCGCAGGAGGGTGAGCGGCAGGCCGCCGGGGTCGAGGGAGGGATAGTGCTCCAGCTGCCAGCCCTCGGGCGAGAGGGACTGGGTGAAGTAGCCGTGCCGGTACAGCAGGCCGACGGCCAGGATGGGCACGCCGAGGTCGCTCGCGGCCTTGAGGTGGTCACCGGCGAGGATGCCGAGCCCGCCCGAGTACTGCGGCAGGGCGGCGGCGATGCCGTACTCGGGAGAGAAGTAGGCGATGGCCTTGGGGGCGTCGGACATGGTCTGGTACCACCGGGGGGCGGTCATGTACTCGCGGAGATCGTCGGCGGCGTCGGCCAGTCGCCTCAGGAAGCGGCGGTCGGCGGCCAGCTCGCGGAGCCGGTCGGCCTGCACGGCGCCCAGCAGGGCGACGGGGTCGTACCCGACACGCCCCCAGATGGCCGGATCGACCTCGCCGAACAGATCCAATGTCTCCGGGTGCCATGACCAGCGCAAATTGAGGACGAGCTCGCCGAGGGAGGCCAGCTCCGGCGGCAGGACGGTGCGGACGGTAAACCTGCGGATTGCTCTCACGGTGCCAGACCCTAGTTACTCAGCGCCACGAGGGCGACCCCAACACTCACGCGTCTCCCTCTCACCGCTATCAATCCACCCCAAACACATCAAAGGCAGGTGATCGACTGTTAGGGCGACTCGCGGAAGAGTAAGAGGTGCCGCACTCTATCCAGAGGGACGCATGAAGCTGGACTATTGGGGCACCGGACATACGAGCCAGAACATGCCGCCCTCGGGAACCGGCCGTCCCATCAGGGCATGCTCCCGCTTGCCCCGAGACCGGCCGCCCGGGGATGCTTGAAAAAACGAAGATCTTTCCTTGCTGACTTCTCCGGCGGTACCGGGCGTGCCGCCGCTACCTTGAGACGCGATGATCGGACGAATCCCAATCCAGGACATCCACCCCACGGTCGACTGCGGGCGCCGCCCCGCCAAGGCCGCCGCGGGTGAGACCTTCGAGATCTCCGCGACCGTGTTCCGTGAGGGACACGACGCGGTCGCGGCGGGGGCCGTGTTCACCGGTCCCGGCGGCGTGCGCGGTCCCCTGCTGCCCATGCGCGAGCTCGCCCCCGGCACCGACCGGTGGGGCGTGGAGGTGACGCTGCCCACCGAGGGTGAGTGGCGTTTCCGGGTGGAGGCGTGGAGTGATCCCATGGCCACCTGGTTGCACGACGCGGGCATCAAGATCCCACGTGACCTGGACGCCGACCTGATGTGCGAGGAGGGTGCCCGTCTCTTCGACCGCGCGGCGAGGGCGGTGCGGGCCGCCGAGTGCGGGCCGGCGGCCGTCCCCGCCACCGGCCCGGTCGCGACCGGCAGGCCGGTGAGCGGCAGGACCCCGGCGGCGCGGACGGCCAGGGGCGCCAAGGTGACGCAGCAGCACGTCTGCGGGCACCGGGCCGCGCTCCAGGCCGTCGCGGCGAGGCTGCGCGACACCGAGATCGACCCGCGCGCCCGGTTCGCCGTGGCCCAGATGCCGGAGACGGCGGCGATGCTGCGCGCCCACCCGCTGCGCGACCTGGTGACGAGATCGGCCCCGCGCACGGTCCTGGTGCACCGCCGCAGGGCGCTGTTCGGGTCGTGGTACGAGTTCTTCCCGCGCTCCGAGGGCGCGATCATCGAGCAGGGCGTCGCCCCCAAGTCCGGGACCTTCCAGACCGCCGCCAAGCGGCTGCCCGCCGTGGCGAAGATGGGTTTCGACGTCGTCTACCTGCCGCCGATCCACCCGATCGGGCACAGCTTCCGCAAGGGGCGCAACAACACCCTGACGCCCGAGCCGTACGACCCCGGCTCACCCTGGGCGATCGGCTCCGAGGAGGGCGGCCACGATGCCATCCACCCCGACCTGGGCACGTTCGAGGACTTCGACGCCTTCGTGGCCAAGACCCGCGAGCTGGGCATGGAGGTCGCCATCGACCTCGCCCTGCAGTGCGCGCCCGACCACCCGTGGGTCAGGGAGCACCCGGAGTGGTTCAACATCCGCGCCGACGGCTCGATCGCGTACGCGGAGAACCCGCCGAAGAAGTACCAGGACATCTACCCGCTGAACTTCGACAGGGATCCCAAGGGGATCTACGAGGAGATCAGGCGGGTCGTGCGGCTCTGGATGGACCACGGCGTGCGGATCTTCCGGGTGGACAACCCGCACACCAAGCCGGTGGCCTTCTGGGAGAAGCTGCTGGCCGACGTCCACACCACCGACCCTGACGTATTGTTCCTGGCGGAGGCCTTCACCCGCCCCGCGATGATGCGGACGCTGGCCAAGGTGGGTTTCCACCAGTCGTACACGTACTACACGTGGAAGAACTCGCGCTCGGACGTCGAGGACTACCTGAGCGAGCTCTCCCACGAGACGTCGCACTACATGCGACCCAACGTGTTCGTCAATACTCCGGACATTCTCCATGAATACCTTCAACACGGGGGAGTCCCGGCATTTTATATCAGAGCAGTACTCGCAGCCACGGCGATGCCGACGTGGGGCGTGTACGCCGGATATGAACTTGCGGAGAATGTGCCGGTTAGACCGGGTAGCGAAGAATACCTTGATAGCGAGAAATATCAGTACAAACCCCGCGATTGGGTAGAGGCCGAGCGAGAAGGCCGTAGCCTCGCCCCGTTCATTACACAACTCAATTTGTTCCGAAGAGCACACCCGGCGCTCCAGGAACTGCGTAATCTACGGTTTCACAGCGTCAACAACCCGGATGTGATCTGCTTCTCCAAGCGGTTGCCCGGCGCCTACGACACGGCCACACGACGGCACGGCCTGGGCGACGTTGTCCTCGTCGTCGTGAACCTGGATCCGCACAACACCCACGAGGCGACGGTGTCGCTGGACATGCCCGCCCTCGGGCTCGACTGGCAAGCCGAGTTCGTCGTGGACGACGAACTGTCGGGCGAGTCGTATCGCTGGCGGCAGGACAACTACGTGCGCCTCGATCCCCACATCCACCCAGCGCACGTCTTCACTCTGCGTGCCGCGGCGGCGAACCAGCGGTGAGCCGGCCGGGTACGCCTATACCGGCAGAACAGCGGGGAGTCACTGGTGAGTCAGCTACCTGAGCCAATTCCTAACACCTTCGACGAGGAAAAGCCGCGCGACCCGTACTGGTTCAAGCGAGCTGTCTTCTACGAGGTTCTCATCCGGGGCTTCGCCGATTCCAACGGCGACGGCACCGGAGACATCCGCGGTCTCATCCAGAGACTGGACTATCTCCAGTGGCTCGGTGTCGACTGCCTCTGGCTGCTTCCGCTGTACGAGTCGCCGCTGCGCGACGGCGGGTACGACATCGCCGACTTCATGAAGATCCTTCCTGATTTCGGCGACCTCGGAGACTTCGTGAAGCTGGTCGACGAGGCGCACAAGCGCGGCATGCGGGTCATCGCCGACCTGGTGATGAACCACACCAGCGACCAGCACCCGTGGTTCCAGGCCTCCCGCCACGACCCCGAGGGGCCGTTCGGCGACTTCTACGTCTGGAACGACCACGACGAGCTCTACAAGGACGCCCGGGTCATCTTCATCGACACCGAGACGTCCAACTGGTCCCACGACCCGGTCCGGGGCCAGTACTACTGGCACCGCTTCTTCTCGCACCAGCCGGACCTCAACTACGAGAACCCGGACGTGCAGGACGCGATGCTGGAGGTGCTGCGCTTCTGGCTGGACCTGGGCATCGACGGCTTCCGGATGGACGCCATCCCGTACCTCTTCGAGCAGGACGGCACCAACTGCGAGAACCTGCCCCGCACCCACGAGTACCTGAAGCGGGTCAGGGCGGAGGTCGACCGCCTCTACCCCGACCGGGTGCTGCTGGCCGAGGCCAACCAGTGGCCCGCCGACGTGGTCGAGTACTTCGGCGACCCCGCCACCGGGGGCGACGAGTGCCACATGGCGTTCCACTTCCCGCTGATGCCGCGCATCTTCATGGCGGTCAGGCGGGAGTCGCGCTACCCCATCTCCGAGATCATGGCCCAGACGCCGAAGATCCCGGAGAACTGCCAGTGGGGCATCTTCCTGCGCAACCACGACGAGCTCACGCTCGAGATGGTCACGGACGACGAGCGCGACTACATGTACTCGGAGTACGCCAAGGACCCCCGGATGCGCGCCAACGTCGGCATCCGGCGGCGGCTCGCCCCGCTGCTGGAGAACGATCGCAACCAGATTGAGCTGTTCACGGCGTTGCTGCTCTCCCTTCCGGGATCTCCCGTGCTGTACTACGGCGATGAGATCGGGATGGGGGACAACATCTGGCTGGGCGACCGCGACGGTGTCCGTACCCCCATGCAGTGGAGCCCCGACCGCAACGCTGGATTCTCCGACTGCGACCCGGGCCGCCTGTATCTCCCGGTCATCATGGACCCGATCTACGGCTACCAGGCGCTCAACGTCGAGGCGCAGCAGCGCAGCGCGGGCTCGCTGCTGCACTGGACCAAGCGGATGATCGACATCCGCAAGCGGCACCCGGTCTTCGGCCTGGGCGAGTTCACCGAGCTGAACTCGTCCAACCCGAGCGTCCTCGCTTTCGTGCGCGAGCTCGGCGACGACCGGATGCTGTGCGTCAACAACCTGTCCCGGTTCCCGCAGCCGGTGGAGCTCGATCTTCGCCGCTTCGAGGGATCGGTTCCCGTGGAGACGATGGGCGGGGTTCCTTTCCCAGCGATTGGCGAGCTTCCGTATCTTTTGACTCTTCCTGGGCATGGGTTCTACTGGTTCACCCTGCCACCCGCATCCCAGGAGGCGTAAAGCCGTGTTGACGGAGCTCCTTACCGGTTGGATCACCCAGCAACGATGGTTCGCCGGTAAGGGGCGCCCGATCGACGACCTCGTCGTCGACTCGGACGTGGAGCTGTCACCACGCCTGCGCCACCTGATCATCTCCGTTCACCAGTCGGGGGCCCGCGACCGCTACCAGCTGCTGCTCGGCAGCGAGGCGCCGGAGTGGGCCCGCTTCAAACCGGCCCACATCGGCGGCGGCTACTACGACGCCGCCTACGACGCCGACCTCACCGGCACCCTGCTCGAGGGCATGGCCTCCGGCCGCGACCTGGGCGCGCTCCGCTTCCGCCACCTCGACGGGGTGGAGATCGACACCTCCAAACGCAGCCTGGTCCTCGGCGCAGAGCAGTCCAACACCTCGCTGGTGTACGGCGACACCTACATCTGCAAGCTGTTCCGCCGGCTGACCGCCGGGGTGAACCCCGAGCTGGAGATCGTCACCGCGCTGGCCCGCCGCGACGGCACGCACATCGCCCGGCCGTACGGCTGGATCGAGACCGACCTCGACGGCGAGACCACCACGCTGGCGATGACCCAGGAGTTCCTGTCGAACGCCAACGACGGCTGGGCCCTCGCCCTGGCCAGCGTCCGCGACCTGTACGGCTCCCTCGAACCGTCGGCCTCCGACGCGGGCGGCGACTTCAGCTCCGAGGCCTACCGCCTCGGCGTCACCACCGCCACGGTCCACCGGGAGATGGCCGCCGCCTTCCCGACCGACGTGATCGAGTCGCAGGAGGTCAAGCGGATGGTCGAGGAGTTCCGCCGCCGCCTGGGCGTCGCGGTGGACGAGGTGCCCGCTCTCGGCGAGCACGCCCACGTCGCCGAGGAGGCGTACCAGCGGGTCTCCGACGTGGCCCGGGAGATGCCCGTCCAGCGCGTCCACGGCGACTACCACCTCGGCCAGGTGATGCGCACCACCAACGACTGGATCATCCTCGACTTCGAGGGCGAGCCTGGCCAGCCCATCGCCGAGCGCCGCGCCCTGTCCTCCCCGCTGCGGGACGTGGCCGGGATGCTCCGCTCCTTCGACTACGCCGCCCGCCACCTGCTGGCCGACCACTCCAACGCCGACGAGCTCCGCCCCCGCGCGGTGGAGTGGGCCGAGCTCAACCGCTCCTCCTTCCTGGCGGGCTACTCCGCCGGAGGCGGCCACCTCCGCGCCGAGGACGCCGTCCTGCTGCGCGCCCTGGAACTCGACAAGGCCGCGTACGAGGTGGTGTACGAGTCCCGTAACCGGCCGACCTGGCTGCACATCCCGATGTCGGCCTTCCAGCTGGGCCGCTGACGGTCCGCGCGATCGTGCGGCGCCTCCGGCGGCCGATCCGCGGTCATCGCGGTTCGCTCGTGCCCTCCGTCCGTGCGGAAGTCGTCTGCACGGGGGTCGTCGCCTCGGGAGGCAGCGGATTCTCCGGCACGGGCGGGGTGCGGTAGTCGCGCAGGGGCCGGTTGACCAGGCCGATGGCGACGACGGCCAGCGCGGCTCCCAGGCCGCCCACGACGAGCGCCACGGGCGCGGACGTCAGGGAGGCGAGAAGTCCCCCGCGGAAGTTGCCGGCCTCGGGACCGGCGACGCCGATGACGTGCTCGACCGAGGAGACCCGCCCGCGGTAGAGGTCGGGGGTCTCGAGCTGGACCAGCGCGCCCCGGGTGACCACGGAGACGGTGTCTGCCGCACCGGCGAGGACCAGGCAGCCGAGGGCGAGCCAGAGGGGTCCGGCCAGGCCGAACCCGGCGAGGGCCAGACCCCAGACCGTGGCCGCGAGGAGCTGGACGAGACCGCCGCGACGGAGCCGGGTGACGGTCCCGGAGAGCAGGCCCGCCCCCAGCCCGCCGACCGCGATCGCGGACAGGAAGAGTCCCAGGGTCTGGGGCGCGCCCTCGAAGCGGATCTCGTTGATCAGGGGGAAGAGCGCGATCGGCATGGCCAGGAGGGTGGCGGCGAGGTCGGTGGCGAGGGAGCCCCACAGGGCGGGGCGCCGGAAGATGATCCGCCGGCCCTCTCGGGCCGGGCCGTGCTCCCGGCGCCCGCCGTACCCGGACGGCTGGTCGTCGCCGGTGCGCAGCACGGCCATCGGAGGCAGCCGGACCACCGCGACCAGCGACGCGACGGCGGCGAGTGCCTGGAACGCGTACGCGGCGGGATAGTGCCACCGCGCGAGCACGAGGCCGGCGAGGGCGGGCCCGAGGAGCATGGAGGCCTGGAAGGCGACGTTCTGCAGGGCGAGCCCGGCGGCGACCTGGTCGGCGGGGAGCAACCGGACGGGGAAGGTGCGCTTCGCCGGGGCGCCGAGCGCCGCGCAGCCGGACTGGGCGGCGACCAGGGCGAGCAGCAGCAGGACCGACCGGTTGCCCGCGGCGGCCTGCGCCACGAGGCCCACGGCCAGCAGGATCTGGCCCGCGGTGGTGGCACGGACCAGGGTCCTGCGGTCGACGGCGTCGGCGAGTGATCCGCCGACCAGGCCGAGGACGAGAAGGGGCACGGCTGTCGCGAGGCCGATGGCGCCGGTCCAGAGCGGGCTGCGCGTGAGCTCCCAGACCTGCAGCAGGACGGCGACGCCGGCGATCTGCCGGCCGAGCGAGGAGAGGGAGGAGCCGATCCACAGGTCGCGGAACGGCCGGCTGCCTCGCAGGGGGCGGACGTCGATCAGCCGCTCGCGCCAGGTCACGGGTGCGGCTCCCCCGCCGAGGCGGCCGGGGACTCCGGGGCTGCGGGAGGCTCGTCGAGGTGGGCCAGGATCCGATCCCGCATGGGCCGCCGCTCCAGGGCACGTTCCAGCTCGGCGACGACGGCACTGAGCGCGTGCGGGATCTCGTCGTCGAGTTCGGCGACGGCGGCCTCGGTCGCGCGCCACTCGGCTTCGAGGAAGGGGACGAGCGCGCGGCCGCGGCCGGTCAGGGTGATGCGGCGCGTGCGCGCGTCGGTGCCGGACTCGGAGTCGACCAGTCCCTCGCGGCGCATCGCGGTGAGCGTCTGGCTCATCGCGGAGTGCGAGCGGCCCAGCGATTCCGCCAGCTCGCGGATCGTGAGCGGCCCGGTGTGCGCGAGGCGGATCAGCGGATAGGCGAACCGGGGACGGACCCCCCGGATGCCCCGCTCGGTGTACAACGACTCGATCTGGGCGTCCAGGGCGGCCAGCAGGGCGTGGACCGTGTCCCACCGCCCGGGCGAGGCGGTGGGATCCAGAGATGTCATAGCGCTAATATAACAGCACTCACATAATTTTGCGCCCGTTGAGGCCGGCGGACGGCGACCGCCTCTCCCCGGTCCCGGGACGATCCGCGCGCTGCGCGGCCCGGCCGCCTCGCCGGCGAGTACGGCCGCGTACCCGACCTCTCAGGTCAGTGCAGGTAGCTGGCCGGTGCGACGGGGTGGTTGGCGTGGATCAGGTCGGTGGGGTCGTAGGTGGCCTTGATCCGCTGCAGCCTGATGTGGGTCTCGAGGCGGTCGAACCTCGGCCCGGACCGTTCGGTGAAGTTGCGGAAGGCGGTCTCGGCCTTCCAGGGGGCGAGGGCGTCGCTCATCTCGTCGAGGACGGCGTGCGCGGCGGCCTCCACGCCCGCGTCCGGGACGATCCCGGCGGAGAACACGGCGAACGCGGCGTCCATGCCGGAGACCGCGCCGCCTCCCGGCTGCCCGGGGGCCAGCGCCCCGCCGAGATGGCGCAGCTCGACGGTGAGCAGCGGGACGTCCGCTTGCGGGCCCACGACGCGCAGCAGGGCCTCCAGGGCGGAGGGCGAGAATTCGGCCAGTTGGAAACCGTCGCCGGCGATCGGGGTCGGCTCCTGCGGGTCCATGTGCAGCGCTCCGAGCTCGGTGATCGGGGTCGGGCGGACGGTGTCCAGCTCGGGGCCGAGCGCGCGCAGCGGGGCGAACAGAGGATCGGCCACGGTGGGGTCCAGCAGGCACGCGGCCTGGACGGCGACGAAGGAGCGTCCGCGCAGCGGCTCGGGGATCTGCGGTATCGGCGGAAACCGCAGCAGCCTGCCCATCGAGGTCACCGTCTCCGGCACCGACCGAACCCACTCCCGCCAAGCACCCAGGATCTCGGCGGCGCGCTCGATCGGCCACAGCAGCGTGCCCGCGTGGACCTCGGTGATCGGGAACAGCCGGAACTCCAGGGCGGTGACCACCCCGAAGCTGCCTCCGCCGCCGCGGATGGCCCAGAACAGGGCGGCGTCGCGCGTCGCGTCGATCGTACGCAACTCGCCGTCGGCGGTGACGATGTCCGCCGACAGCACGTGGTTGGCCGCCAGGCCGTGCAGGCGGGCGAACCACGACAGCCCGCCGCCGAGGGTGTACCCGACGACCCCGACATCTGGGGCCGTGCCGGCCAGCCCGGTCAGGCCGTGGGCACTCGCCGCCGCGGTGACGTCCGCCCACAGGGCGCCGGCCTCGACCCTGGCGATCTGGCGCTCGGCGTCGATCGTGACCCCTCGCATCGCCGACGTACGCAGCAGGATCGTCCTGTCGAGCGGCCCGAGGGGGGCGGCGTTGTGCCCGGTCGCCTGCGGTGCGACCCGCAGGCCGAGCCTGGCCGCCGCCTCGACGGTGGCCACGACGTCGCGCACGGAGGCCGCCCGCACGACGGCGGCGGGCCGCTGGTCGACGGCCAGCTGCCAGGCGGCCCGTGCCGCGTCCCAGCCGGGAGAGGAGGGGCGGACCAGGACGCCGTCGAGAACATCCCTGAGCTCATTGAGATCCATCACGGGTGACGAGGAGGACATGGTGAAGATTCTCCGTTTTAGCTATTTTTAAGATGATTTAGGTCACAGACTCCGCGCCCCGGACATGCCGGTCGGGCGCGGGGGGGACGGGCATGCCGGTACGGCACGGCCGAGGCGAGGGCCGATCTGTCCGGTGGGGCCGGGGAGATCGCCGTCGTCCATCAGTCTGTTCAGGGCCACGGCCCCCGCACATCCCTCAATCCGCTGGTCCGGGCGCTCCAGGGTCCCTCATTCGGGGGAGGCTCCCGTGTGACAGCATCGATGTATGACGACGTCCACCGGACGGCCCGGAGAGTGCCGTAAATCCGGCACGGCGGGTCGTGGCAGCGAGCTGTTCGCCGCGGCGTCGCAGCGGTTGCGCCGGGTGATGCCCTTCGACGCGGCGGTGTGGTTCGGCACCGACCCCACCACGATGCTGCCCATCTCGCCGCTGCGGGCCGAGAACATCGAGCCCGATCACTGCGAGGGATACTTCCGCCGGGAGTACGGCACCGAGGACGTCCTGCTGTTCCGCGACGTCGCGCGCAGCCCCGACGGCGGCGGCACCCTGGGCCTGGCCACCGGCGGCTTCCCCGGGCGCAGCCCGCGCTACCGCGAGTTCATGCGGCCCCAGGGCTACGGCGACAACCTGCGCGCGGCGTTCCGGATCGGTGAGCGCACCTGGGGTGTGGTGGACCTGTTCCGCGACACCGGCAGGCGGCCGTTCACCGAGCGTGACGTCAGGCACGTCACCGCGATGGGCCCCGAACTGGCCCTCGGGCTCGCCGGGCTCGCCATCGCGACGACCGAGGACGCACCGCCGGTCACCGCCGAGGCGCCGGGCACCGCGCTGTTCGACGAGTCCGGGCAGATCATCTCGCTGGACGCGCACGCCGAACGGTGGCTGAGCGAGCTCGCCGGACCGCGGTGGGATCACCAGCAGACCCCGCTGCCGATGGTCACCGTGCAGTCGGTCGTGGCCCGCGCCCGATCCGTCGCGGCCGGTCGCGACCCCGGCCCGGCGGCGGCCCGGCTGCGGGGCGGCTCTGGCCGCTGGCTCGCGGTGCACGCCTCGTGCCTGCGCAGCCCCAGCGGTGCGCCCGGTCCGGTGGCGGTCGTCCTGGAACCGGCGAACTCCGCGCAGATCGCCCCGATCATCGTCGAGGCGTACTGCCTGACCCCTCGCGAGCAGCAGATCACCCAGTGCGTCGCGCGCGGGCTGTCGACCGCCGACATCGCCACGGAGCTGCACCTGTCCGCCCACACGGTGCGCCACCACCTCAAGGCGATCTTCACCAAGTTCGGCATCACCAGCCGGGGCGAACTGGTCGCCAAGCTGTTCGCCGAGCACTACGGCCCCCTGATGCACGCCCCGGACGCCGATGTGGAGCACGTCCACACCTGAGACGGGGCTCGCCGGACGTCCCGCCGAGAAGCGGGCGAAGGACGCCGGGTCTCATCGGGTCTCATCGGGTCACCGCCCCACCCGTCGTCTCCTCACCGCCCGTCGCCGGGTACGCGACGGATGCCGCCGTCTCGGACGCGGCGAGAGCGCGGCAAGCCAGGTAGGCCAGATAGGCGAAGCCGGTCAGGACGGACAGTCGCTGGAACAGTCCGGCGGGGGCGGGTGACCAGACGCCGGCGTGGTCCAGGCCGTTCAGCATGCCCGCCACGAGCCAGAGGGCGACCACCAGGCCGCCGGTGGCCAGCCCGTACCACCGGGCGAAGCGACGCGAGTAGATGACGGCCGCCGCCGCGACGGAGAGGACCATGACCGGTCCGGCGATGTCGTGGAGGATGCCGTGCCAGGTCGTCCCGGCCACGGTGCCGGGAGGGCGGTAGGTCCCCGGGTCGATCACGAAGAGGCCGGCGGCGAACAGGGCGACGCCGGCGGTGGTCACGACCCGCGGACCCCAGGTCGCCGCGGGGCCGTCGGCGAAGACGGCGCGCAGGCCGCGCCCGAAGACGGTGATCAGGACACCGCCGATCAGGAAGCCGGCGATCTGGATCCAGCCTCGACCGGACAGGGCGAGTTCGCTGATCCAGCTGCGCATCGGGTCATAACCCGGCCGGATCGCTCCTTCGACCAGCCAGATCAGCGTGAACAGCGAGGTCCCGGCGATTCCGGACCACAGCGACGACCTACGAGCGTCCATTTATCTGCCTCTCTCATTATCTGCTCTGTGCAGATAATGTTATGCGCAGAGTATGAGCATGTAAGGTAGATGCATGTCAAGTGCCGAGCCGGTCGACCGTCAGGCCCTGCTGGCGCACCTGCAGGCCGAGCTCACCCAGACGATCGCCGCCGGGATCCTGTTCCAGCAGGCGGTGGCCGACCGCCTGGGGCTCAGCCTGGGCGATTTCAAAAGCCTGACCGCGCTGACCGGGATCGAGCAGGCGACCGCCGGGGACATCGCCGCCCAGACCGGTCTGACCACCGGTGCCGTCACCCGGATGATCGACCGGTTGGAGCGGGACGGCTGGGTCCGCCGCGAGCACGACCGGCAGGATCGCCGCCGCGTGCTCGTCCGGCCGGTCCCCGAACGGCAGGCGGAGATCCGGCCGCTGTTCGAGGGCATGTCGGAGGCCTGGGCCCAGGCCCTCGCCGAATACGACGACGACCAGATCGCCATGGTGCTCGACCTGTTCGGCCGGATGCGCGACGTCGCCCGCGAACAGGCCGCCCTCCTCCGCGAGGGATAACCGGGAAACACCGCCGGCCAGGTACCCCCTCCTCGAGTCGCGGACTCGTTCCGGCGCCCCGCGAAGCACGCCCACGCGGCGGCCGGGAAGAGATCCCTGCCCGCGAGTCCCGGCGACCGTTCCCTGGGCGTCCGGCCTCGCGCGGCGGGATCCACGGAGGCGAAGGAGACGGCGGAGACCTGTCCGGCATCTCCTCAGAAGGGTGAGACGGAGTTCACTTTTTTTCCATCCGAAATTGATCATTTTTTGGCTGGATGGCTGTACAGTCAACGATTGTCACTGACACCTCCTGATTTAGCCCGTCATGTCAGGAAAGAAGGCTCATGACTGACCGTCCGCCGCCAACTACTCCGCCAGGCGCCGCACGCGAGAATGGACTCAGGGCGGCCACCGCCTCGTACGAGCCATGACGCGAGCCAGTGAGGTGGGGAAGAGTGTCGCCACGATCGGCGCAGGCCAACGAAGTGATGCGCGAGCAGTCGATGGAGAGGATCCTCGCCGCCGCACTGGAGGTCTTCAGCGAGAAGGGCTACCACAACGCCACGATCTCCGACATCACCACCAGAGCCGGGGTCTCGCGCGGCCTGATCACCTACTACTTCCCGGGCAAGCAGAATCTCGTGGACAAACTCCTGGACCGTTATATCGACAGCGTGACCGGAATTCTCGACGTGACCGGCACGCCGGACGAGCGGCTGGCCGCCATCATCGACGGCGTCCTGCTCACCGTCTCCCAGTCCCTGCCCGTGCAGCAGATGACGCTCAGCCTGGTGATCCACCCCTCCACCCACGGGCTCTTCGCGCAGGCGGAGGCCAGGAAGGAGGCCGGGGTACGCCGCCTGGAGGACGGCCTTCGCGAGCTGTTCGCGGCACGCGGCGCGGCCGACCCCGCCCTGGAGGAGGTGATGCTCCGCAGCGTGCTGGAAGGCGTCATCTTCAAGGCCGCCGTCTACCAGGACCAGTACCCGCTGGAGCGTGTCCGCCGCCGCCTGTACGAGATGTACGAACTGCCCGACCCGAGAGCCGCCCTCATCCAGAACGACCCGCCGCCGGTCGGCCGCATGCGCGCCGCCCGAACCGGGGAGTGACCCGCCCCCCTCTCCGCGTGGCGTGACGTCATCTCCTTCCTCCCCCATCACGCATGGAGAACCGACGATGGACGTGCGCGTACCGGCCGCTCGGCCGGAGCCTCCCCGCGGGCTCACCACGGCAGGCACGAGCCGGACGGACCCGAGGGGCCGATCGGGCAGGGCGAACCAGGCTCATTCCACGAACCAGGCGTGCTCGACGGACCCGGCGGCCGGCGCCGGCCTGACAGACCGGGCACCTGACGCCCTGCCGGGCCGCGGCGCCGAGCTGGCCGAGCTGAGAAGACTGGCGGCCCGCGCCGGAGAGTCGGCCTGCGTGGTGGTGGACGGCGAACCGGGTATCGGCAAATCCCGGCTGCTGTCCGCGTTCGCGGCCGTCGCCGCGTCCGACGGCGTCGCGGTGCTCACGTGCCGGGCCACGGAGATCGGCAGCGGCGTCCCCTGGTCACTGGTCCTGGACGCCCTGGACCACGCGGGAAGTCAGCCGGACCTCGCCGCGGACGCCGACCGGCTGCGCGCCAGGCTCGTCGCGCCCGCCCCGCCCGCCGGGAACGGCGACCGGGCGCCCGGCGCGGAACGGCACAGGACGCACCGGCGGGCCCGCGCCCTGCTGGAGGCGCGGGCCCTGCCGTCCGGTCTGGTGCTCCTCCTGGACGACGTGCACTGGGCCGACACGGCCTCCGCCGAACTGGTCGACTATCTCGTACGGCACCCACCCCGGGCGACCGTCACCGTCCTGGCCACCCGCACCGGCAGGCTGCCGCCGATGCTGGAGCGGTCGCTGGCGAGCTCCTCCGCCCCCGTGGCGCGCATGCGGCTGGGCCCGCTGCCGGCGAAGGACGCCGAGTCGCTGACGCCGGGGAAATCACCGGCTTACCGGCGTCGTCTGTACGAGATCAGCAGGGGAAACCCGCTCTACCTGGAGATCCTGGGCCGGCTGCCCGAGCGTACGGTCGACGAGCTGTGCCGGGGATCGGGGTGCGGCGACGGCGGGCGGACGGAGCTCGACGTCCTGATCGCCCGGGAGCTGGGGACGCTCGGGACCTCCCTGACCAAGGTCCTGCAGGCCGCCTCGGCAACCGTCGGCGCGCTCGACCCGGCAATCGATCCGGCACTGGTCGCCTCCATCGCCGAGATGCCGGAGGAGGAGGTGCGAACGGCGCTGGACGACCTCGCGGCGCGGGACGTGCTGAGCGTCACCGACGGACGGCTCCGGTTCCGTCACCCCCTGGTCCGGGCCGCCGCGTACCGCATGACCACGCCGTCCTGGCGGTCGGCCGCCCACCGCCGCGCGGCCGACCACCTGGCAGGGCGGAACGCGCCGCCGTCGGTGCGCGCCGAACACCTGCGGCACGTGGTGCGGCCCGGCGACGCCGCCGGAGCCGCCCTGCTCGCCGAGGCCGCGCTGAACTCGGTGAACGTCGCCCCCGCGACCGCCGCCCGCTGGCTGCGCGCGGCCCTGCGCGCGCTGCCCCACGACGCGGGAACGGCCGGACGGCGGGCCGAGCTCCGGCTGGAGCTGGCCAGGGTGCTCGGGCCGGCGGGCCGGTTCAACGAGGCCCGGACGGTCCTGCACGAGCTGGCCGCCGACGGCGGCGCGTTCCGGTCCGCCGCCCTGGAACGCCTGGGCGCCACGGAAAGGGCCCTGGGCAGGCTGCCCGAGGCCCGTGCCCTGCTCGGCTCCGAGCTGCGCAGGGCGACCCGTGGCAGCGCCCGCGCGCGGAGCGCGTTGCTGGTGGAACTCGCCGCCGTCGACATGATGCGAGGCGACTGGCGTGCCGGGGCCGAGCTGGCCGCCGAGGCGCTCCGGCTGGCCCGCGGGGAAAGCCGCCCCGGGCTCCCAGCCACCGCGATCACCCTGCTGGCGCTGGCCGAGCTGTACCGGTGCCGGTTCGACGAGGGCCGCACGCTGCTGCGGGAGGCCCGCGAGCGCGCCGACGCGCTCACCGATCCGGAGCTGCGCGCCGCCCTGGGACTGATGGCGGCGCTGGCCTGGGCCGAGTTCCTGATGGACGAGCACTGCGACGCGCTCCGCCACGCGGAGCGCGGGCTGCGGGTCGCGCGCCGGTACGGGCACGACGACGTGGTGCCGCACCTCTACCTGGTCCGGTCCGTCGTACACGCCCGTCTCGGGATGGTGCCCCAGGCACTGACCGACGCGGAGGACGGGGAGGAGGTCGCCCGGCGTCTCGACAGCGCGGAGACGCACACCCTCGTCCTGGCGGTCAAGTCCCGGCCGCTGCTGTGGCGGGAGGGTCCCGGCGCCGCCCTTCCGCCGGTGACGGCCCCGCACCACCGGCAGGGCCCGCGTCCCGCGTGGTGGCGGGACATCGCCGACCACGCCCTGGCGGAAATACGTCTCCTCTCCGGTGACCCCGACGGGTGCCGGGACCTGCTGGAGGCACGGTTCGGCCCCGACCCGGAGGGGCTGGGGCCCCACGCCCCCTCGGTGTACGCGCTGCGCTCGCAGGCCGAGGTCGCCCGCGGTGACCTGGACAGCGGCCGGGAGTGGTACGCGCGGGCGAGGGCGGTCGCGGAACGAGGAGCACCGCGGGCCCAGCTGAGCTCCGTGGCCTGTGCCGGGGCGATCGTCGCGCAGGCGCTCGGCGACCGTCCGGCCGCGGTCGCCGCCGCACGGTACGCGGTGGACCGCTTCGCCGGGGAAGGGCTTCCGATCGACGAGGGTCTGGCGCGGATGCTTCTCGCGGAACTCGGCGGCCGGCTCGGCGACACCCGCGCCGCGCACCGCGAGCTGGGGAGCGCCAGGGAGCTGTTCACCGGATGCGGCGCCTCCTGGCTGGCGCAGCGGGCCGGACGCGAGCAGCGCCGGGCGGGGGCCCGCGGATCGCGCGGGGCGGAGCTCGCGGCGGAACTGTCCGGCCGGGAGCGGGAGGTCGCCGAGCTCGCCACGGAAGGGCTGACGAACCGGCAGATCGCGGAGCGGCTCTTCCTCAGCCCTCGTACGGTGGAGACCCATCTCGCCCGGGCGTTCCAGAAGATCGGTGTGACCACGAGGACCGCGCTGGCGCACCGGATGGCAGGGACGGGCTGACCCTCCGGCGCGGTCCTCCCGGCGGGCCGGCCCACCTGAGGGCCGGCCCGCCGCCCGAACGGTCCGCCTGACCGCCGCTCCCCTCGTCCGCTCGGCGGGCCCCGCCGGTCACCGGCTCAGCGGGTGCCGCCGGACGAGGTCGCGCACGTCACACGCAGCGGGACGTCATCTGGCATTCGAGCGGGCTTCCCGTCAAGCTCGGCAGGCACACGCTGGCGACCGTCATGGAACCGCAGCCGAGCGGGTCCGTCAGGCCGCCGCAGCAGCCGAGGCTGAGCAGCCTCTCCGTGGTGGCCGCGTGGGCTCCGCTCGCCCCGGCCATTCCCAGGTCGATGGAGCCGGCGGGATGGGTCGCCTCGTCGAACGAGCCGGCCCTGCCGTCGGGGTCCTTCCAGAAGCGGACGATCTCGTCTTCGGACATGACGTGTTCCTTTCGTGGTCATCCGGATGCCCGTCCTCCCGCCGCTTCCGGCGGGAGGACGGGCGGGGTCGAGGTCGGGGGTCAGGGGTTGAAGTGGGGCTTGCAGCAGCCCACGGTCACCGCGGCGCAGGTTCCCACCCAGGCCGAGCTTCCGCAGCTCGGCCAGCAGCTCACCGCGTCGGTGAGGACGATGCCGCACGGGAGGGACGTCACGTCGTTCCCCCCCGACACGGTCGTCAGGTCGAGGTTCATGTCACCCGAGGGGTGCGACATGCCGTCCCCGCGGAACTCGGGGTCCTTCCAGGCTCTGACCAGGTCGTGGTTGTCGATGGACATGATGGGCTTCCTCCGGTCGGTGGTGCTTTCGTTCCGCGCGGTGGACACCGCGCCGCTAGGGAAGAGCCGGGCCCACGGCCGCGGCCGGCTCGGGCGCGGCCCGCTCGGGCGCGGCCGGTGGGCCGAACAGCTCTCGGTAGGTCCCGGACCGGCTGATCAGCTCGTCGTGGTCGCCGCGGTCCACGACCCGGCCCCGGTCCATGACGACGATCTCGTGGGCGTTGAGGACGGCGCTGAGCCGGTGCGAGATGACGATCCTGGTCACCTTCAGCGCCGACAGCGCGGCGTCGACACGCCGTTCGGTCTCGGGGTCGAGGTGGCTCGTCGCCTCGTCCAGGATGAGCAGCCGGGGCCGGTGGACCAGCGCCCGGGCCAGCGCCACGCGCTGGCGCTGGCCGGCCGACAGCGATGCTCCGCCCTCCCCGACCGTGGTGCGGTAGCCCATGGGCAGGTTGAGAACGTCCTGGTGCAGCCCGGCCATGGTGGCCGCCTCGACGACGTCGGCCTCCGTGGCGTCCGGGTTGCCGAGCGTGATGTTGTCGCGGATCGTGCCGTTGAACAGGGACAGTTCCTGGAGCACGGCGCCGCACCCCTGGCGCAGTTCGGCCAGGTCGAGCTCGCCGACGGCCAGGCCGTCGTGGCGGATCAGCCCCGTCTCGGCCCGCAGCAGGCCCAGCACCAGCAGCGCCAGCGTGCTCTTCCCGGAACCGGTACGCCCGACGACGCCGAGTTTGGTGCCGGCGGGCACGTCGAAGGAGACGTCGCGCAGCACGGGCGGCGACTCCGGCGCGTACCGGAAAGTGACGTTCCTCGCCTGCACGGAGACGGGCCGCCCGCCGGGAAGCACCTGGTCGCCACCGGCCTCGGGCGCCGAGTCGAGGACGTCGTAGACGCGCTCGATCTGGCCGCGGAGCATGGAGAGCAGCTGGACGATGCCCACGAAGCCCATCAGGGGCGCGAGCACGGACATCGCCAGGGCGTTCGCCGCGAGCATGGAGCCGAGCGACATCCGGCCGTCGAGCACCAGCCACACGCCGCACCACAGCAGCGCGAGCGGCGCGAGCAGGGACAGCGCGGCCTGGCCCCCCTCGAACCAGGAGCTGGCCCTCCCCCGGCGCAGCATCGCCGCCTGGTAGGAGTCGAACAGCTCACGCCAGCGTCGCCGCGCCTGCTCCTCCACCCCGTTGGCCTTGACCGGAAGCATCGCCTGGAGCGCCTCGACGAGGTAGTTCTGCTCCTCGGCGCGGGCGGTCAGCTCGTGCTGCGACAGCACGCGCACCCGGCGGTAGGAGCTGAGCATCAGGCCGATCTGCATGACCGCGAGCACAGCGACGATCAGCGTGTACCACGGGCTGATGAGGGCCAGGGCCGTGACGTATCCGGCCAGCATCATCGTGTCCAGGCACAGCGTCAGCGCGTGCTGGGTGACCGTCTCGCGGCCCGCCGACACACTGCCGAGCCGCATCAGCAGGTCACCCTTGCTCCGCTGCAGGAAGAAGTCCAGCGGCAGCCGCAGCAGGTGGGCGACGAACCGCCCGACCAGCTGCTCGTCCGCCAGGGCCCGGAGCCTGAGCAGCATCCGGGAGCGGAACAGCGTCAGCACGCCCTGCATGACGACGACCCCGGCGACCGCGACACCGAGCACCCCGAGCAGGTCGTGGCGCGAGTCGGGGACCAGGTGGTCGACGACCACCTGGGTCGCCAGGGGCAGCGCCAGCCCGAGCGCCTGCATGGCGCCCGCCAGCAGCAGGATCACCGCGAGGATGCGGCGCCCGCCCGCCACGCCGACGAACTCGCGCATGTACCGAAGGAGCAGGTTCCGTCGCAGCGGGGCGCGGCGCCTGACGAACCCCTCGCCGGGCGAGAGGTCGATCAGCACCCCGCCGTACTCGCTCGTGAACTCCTCGCGGGACAGGACGCGCCTGCCCCTGGCGGGGTCGACGATGTGCACTCGGACCGGCCCGAACCGCTCCACCACGACGTAGTGGTCCCTGTCCCAGTAGGCGATGACGGGCCTGGTGGGCGGCGCCGCCAGCGGGTCCCCGACGCGCTCGGCGGTGGCGCGCATCCCGTGCCCGGTGGCCGCGGCGACGAGGCCGGCCGGGGAGACGCCGTCGCGTCCCGGTCCGAGCAGCTCCCGGCATTCGGAGACCGACGTGTCCCGGCCGTGGTGGCTGAGCACCATGGCGAGGCATGCCGCGCCGCATTCGGTACGGGTCATCTGGAGGCGGACGGGAACGCGGCGGCGCACGGTTTCTCCTCGCGGCGGGAACTCGGGATGCGGGAACGGCGAGTACGGCGGGCGGGCGGCTCAGGCGGATCGGGCGGTCCCGGGAGCGGCGGTCCGTGCCGGGAGCGGCGCGGCGGGGCGGGGCGGTGTGGGGCGGGGCGGGGTCAGCCGGTGGGCGGCGCGAGGAGCAGTACCGGCGACACCCGATCCGGGAAGGCGTGGCGCAGCAGGCCGTGCCCGATGCCGGCCAGCCCGGTCATCAGGCCGGGGGTGGGCACGCCCGCCGGGGTGCCGCAGCGCGGACCGGTGTCGAGCTGGTCCAGTACCACGCCGAGGCGGCGGTCACGCTCCTCCGCCAGATCGGTGCGGCCGGCCGCGATGGCGGTGGTGAGCAGTTCGAGGTTGCCCACCTCACCGTGACAGAGGCTGTGCCCGATCTGCGAGGGCGGGCCGGCGAGGAAGGACCGAAGCGCGAGGTCGAGGTCGCCGGCCAGGTCGCGGGCCAGGAGGGGGTGTTCGTCCGCGACGCCGCGCAGCAGCAGGTCGGCGCGGGCCATGCCGATTCCCGGCGCGCCGTGGCACCACCCCTGCATGTGGGGAGGCGTCCCGTCGTCGCCGGAGGACATCCCCGGGGTGTCCCGGTAGTCGGGCCAGTTGCCGGCGCGCGCGTCGAACCGGCCGCGCTCGTAGTCGAAGGCGGCGCGGGCGGTCTCGGCGTAGCGGGCCCGCGCCGCGACGTCGTCCGACGCCGCGGCGGCGCGGGCGAGCGCCCAGCCGATGCCGCCGGCGCCGTGGGAGAAGCCCGTCAGGGGCTGGACGGCCGGTACCGCGACCTGCCAGGCGACGCCCCGCCGCTGCGGCCTGGCGGTCTCGACCAGGCGGTCCGCACACGCGCGGACCGCCTGACGGGCCAGGGCCAGCCCGGTCGCCTCGTACACGGCCAGCAGCGCGCCGATGCCACCCGCCACGCCGCCGATGACGTCAAGCGTCTCGTCACCCGGGATACCCGCGACCATCGAGGCGACGAGCGGTTCGACCGCGTCACACAGGCCCGGATCGTCCAGGTCCCGCGCCAGATGCGTCAGCGCGTACGCCAGGCCGCCGTGCCCGTTGAAGGGCCCGCAGGGAGCGGGGACAAGAGCGGTGGCGTCGGCCGGCGGCGTGGCGAGGGCGTCGACGATCCGGGGCAGCGGGACCAGGGAGCGGCGGGCCAGATCGGCGTAGCGGTCCTCACCGGTGAGAGCCGCGGCCTGGGCGAGGAACAGGGCGACGCCGGGAACACCGCTGTAGAGGTCCATCCGCAGTGGGCTGACCACCCACCTCGTCTCCTGCAGCAGATCCATGCCGAGCCAGTTCACCCGCGACTCGTCGGCCAGCGCGAGATCGGCCAGCTGGTCGGCGATCCTCCGCACGGCGGCGAGGACCCGCTCCCGGTCGAGGGGGGCGGCGGGCGTCCCCGGCCTCCGATCGTGACCGGCGGAGGGCGACGTCGGGCCGAGGTCGGCGGGGATCGCCGCCTGGTCCGGCCGGGTCGCCATGGAGGCCCGGATGATCCACTCCTGCCGGTCCAGGTCGGCCTCCCCCATCGCCCTGATCTTCCCGGTCACGTGCGTCAGGCTCTCGCGGTCCAGCACGCCGGGCAGCCGGACGCCCCGGCCGCTCCACACGTCCCTGGTCGTCGGCCGGGTGGTGAACATGGGGACGTCCCCGGCCCACAGTTCCTCTTTCTCCAGGGGCACCAGCGGGCGGCGGACCGGATCGTTCTCCGCGAGCGCCCAGAGCAGGTCGAACACCCGATCGCGGTCGAGGGCGTCGCGCAGCACGTCCGGATGGGTGGACTCCATGAGGAGCATCCCGTAGATCCGGGTGGCCCTCATCACCACGCGGATCTCGTCGCCGGCGAAGCACTCCAGCAGGCCGCCGTCGCCCACCAGCTCGGCGTGGCCGGACGCGATGGCCCCGTACCCGGCCCGGAAGCCGGCGATCAGCTCTCCGGCGAAGTGCGCGGGGTTCACCATCCGGCCGTCGGCGCTGAGACGGTTCTGGCTGCCGGGGAAGACGGCCTGCTCGCGCACCAGGCGCATCTCGTCGGTCCCCGGCCCGTCCCACTTGACGACCTTGAACGGCATCGTCTGCCCCGCGTCGGCTCCGACCCCGCCCATGTCGAGGGCCTCGCCGTCCTCGTTCCACAACACGGAGGGCAGCAGCCCGATGCGGGAGACGGACTCCGCCAGCACGGCGCCGGCCGGATCCTCATCCATCCAGTCCACGCCGGACAGGCGCGGAACCTCGGGATGGAACACCGCCTCAAGGTCCACCAGGATCGGCTGCTCACCGGCGGCGATCAGGTTCTCGTAGTGGAAGTCGACCCCGTCCAAGGCGTAGAGCAGCGCCATCAGCGCACCCTGGCGGCGGTAGAACCGGCGGATCCCGTGCGGGTCCGCGTCCGGGTCGTACTCGACGAACTCCACCCACCCGTACCCGCCGCTGTCCACGACCGTGAGGGAGCGCAGGTCATAGCCCGGCAGACGGTCGTCCAGCCAGCGGATCGCCTCGTTGACGTGGGCGTGCACCGACAGCGGCCGGGGTTTGTACACCAGGCGCCCGCCACCGGCGAACCGCAGCAGCCCCACCGACCGGCCCCCCTGGTGCGCGTCGCCGACCCCGCCGCCCATCTTCACCTCCACCAGGCGCCCGGGGTCCTCGCCGCCGAAAACCGAGGTGACGAGCTCCGCGCGGTCCGCGGCCAGCCGGACCAGCAGCTCGTGGTACGTCTCGGCCGTCCGGTCGCACGCCTGGGCGAGCAGCCGCGCCAGGACCACGTACTCGGACATCAGGCCGGTCAGCCCGTCCTTCGTGGCGAAGTGCTCGACGAAGGACCTGAAGCGCCGCTGCGGGGTGTCGCCCCGGAGCCGGCCGGTGACGCGCAGCACGTTCAGCTCCAGGACCAGCGTGCGGGCGGCCAGCTCGGCCAGGTGCCCTCCCAGCTGTACGGCCAGCTGATGGCCGATCTCCACCAGGTCGATCAGGCCGTCCAGACCGTCGGCGCGTACGGCCGCGGCGAACCGGTCGACCGCGAAGCGCACGAACGGGGTGACGATCTCCAGGAAGCCCGTCTGCCAGGCCGACTTCCCCTCCGGCTCAGGGATCCCCTCCCGGTGCGGGTCTGGGGTCCCCTCCCGATGCGGGTCCGGAGTCCCCTCCCGATGCGGGTTCGGAGCCCGCCCTCCGGCGGGCATGGTCCGCAGCACCGCCTCGACCGTCTCGGCCCAGGCGGGACGGCCCGTCGTCGCCGTCGCCCGGCCGGCGAGATGCCCGGGATCCTCCGCGAGCAGCGCGTGCAGCCGTACGGCGTCCAGCCCGCGCTCCGCCAGGAGCGCGGCGAAACGTCCGCCCCCCGCCAGCCCGTGGGAGTTCTCCCAGCGCTCCAGCCTGCGGCGCGCCCGCTCCAGCCGCTCGCCGTCCTCCGGATGCGCGGGCCCCCCTGGCAGCCGGAGCCGCTCGGCCAGTGTGAGGCCGGGCGCCCACCAGCCGGGCGCCGGAGCCCCCGGCGCGTCGTGGGAGGAGGCTGCCGGGGCGGTGGGCCGCGCGTCGGCGGAAGCGGCCTGGAGCATGACGATTCCTCACTGAGCGGTACTGAGCGATCAGGTGGCATGGACCCCCGACCGCGGCACAGCTTCCGGCCCGGGACCGACAACAGCATGAATCGGCCGGCGGCGGGCAACATCCGTTGAACTACGTAGTTCCTCACCTACGTAGTCGTCCCCCCGAGCACCTCCACGGCGACGGCCCGCCGGGCGTCCGCCGCGGGACGGCGAGCCGGTCCCCGCGTGGTCGAGAGACCGGCACTCGCCCCATGACCCAGACCCATGACACAGAAAAGCTCCTGGTAGCCGGGGTGATCGTTCCGATCACGCCCGGCACACCCAGGAGCTTCAGGCGCCGTTCCACCGCGCCAAAGTCGATATGTCGTTCTCACCGCTGGACTTCGCGACCCCGCCGAGCCGGCCGCGGCGCGTTCCCGCCCTCACGGCCCGACTCGTACGCGGTCCGATGACGCCGCCTCGCCGTCCGCTCGCCGGCCTCCGGACGCCGGTGGGTTACCAGCGACCGCCCTTGGTGAGCTGGCCGCGGACCGCGCCGTCGGGGAACTGCTTGGTGTGCAGGTTGGCGTACCAGTTCCTCGGGTTGCTCTTGATGCCCTTGAGCAGGCTGGAGTCCTTGACGACGACGGAGCCGAAGCTCGTGTTGCCGCGGATCTTGCCGTTGGACAGCAGGTCGATGACGACGGGGCCGTTCTTGCCCGCCTTGCCCTTGTGGATGTGGAAGGCGCTGGGCTTGTCGGTCCGCTTCCACTGGACGAAGTAGTAGAAACGGTTCCCGTGGATGCGGAACTTCGCGATGGCCACACCGTCCCGGTCGTTGACCTTCTTGCCCGGCTCAGGGACCTCGTTCCTGCCCAGGAGCCCGGCGGCGAAGTAGTACTTCCTGGCCTGGACGGTCTGGACGGTCTGGACGGCCTGGGACGCCTGGCCGGTCGCCGCGCCGGTGATCGAGGCGGCGGGCGCGGCCGCCGCCTCGGCGGGCACCGCCAGCGCACCGGCGGCCAGCGCCACGGTCGCCGCGCCCACCGCCGCGCGGCTCATCGCGAGCTTCCAGGAGATACGTCCGTTGCCGAGCTGTTCGCGAGCATTCATGAGGGCCTCCGCCTTATTTTCGCCGTGCCGTTTTTCCCTGACACCGCAGACCGTTTTTCTGGACACCGCAGACTCTAGGCAGTCAGTCGCCTTTGTTATGCGTACAAATCCACACATGTCGCAAGGGTGGCTGAAGTCACACAATGTCCTCTAAATCCCCTCAAACTCACCCACCTCTGCCGACCGGGGCGCCATGAAGCCGGACAGACCACATGAAGGGGACGGCTCAGGCCGGATCTCGGGCGGCGCGCCGCTCGCGGAGCCCGGGACCCCGGGGGACGTTTTCGCAGGTCGGCTGGGACACTTGCCGGTGAGCCGCGTTCCTGTACGACGCTCTTACATCGCCTGTGGAACGCTCGGTGCAAAGCGAATGCTGAAGATCGGGTGGGAATCAGGTGTCATCAGGTAGCTGGGGATCCACATGGCGGCGTCCCGTTCGGGCGATCGCCTCGGCGGCGGGGGTCGTCGCGCTGGCTCTCGTGGCGGCGAGCTGTTCCTCCGGTGACACCGCCGACCAGGCGGTTCCCGTCGTACGGCAGTCGGCCGCCGCCTCACCGGCGGCGCCGGCGCCGGCCACCACGATCCGGAAGGCGCCGCCGGTCGACCCCGCGTGGCCCCGCTGGGGGTTCACCCACACGGGGGTGAGCGCCAACAACGTCACCGAGCAGTTCGAGCAGGTCGTGGCCGGGGCACTCGCGCGGACCCCGATGCTGCAGAACCAGCACATCATGGGGTTCGGGGCGCTCAACCCCCAGCCTCGCCCGCAGGAGTTCTTCTGGGAGGACCTCGACAGCCGGACGAACCTCATGAGGAAGTCCGGCGGCACGCAGGTCATCACGCTCTGCTGCGCCCCCGACTGGATGAAGGGCGGCCCCGAGGGCCCGACCTCGGACGCGGGCTGGGACGAGCACCTCGAGGACGCCCCCTACCCCAAGCACTTCGACGACTTCGCCAAGCTGTCGGCGACCGTCGCCACCAAGTACCGCGACGTCAAGTACTTCATGGTCTGGAACGAGTTCAAGGGCTTCTGGAAGGACCACTCCAAGCCCGCGGACTTCAAGGGCTACACCACGCTCTACAACAAGGTCTACGACGCGGTGAAGGCGGTCCGGCCCGACGCCCAGGTCGGCGGGCCCTACCTCGGCTTCGACAGCAACAGGACCGGCAGGTCCGAGCTGCGCGGGCCGTGGGGGGTCGTCAACCAGAACGCCCTGGACGCCTTCGAGTACTGGTTCGAGAACAAGAAGGGCGCCGACTTCGTCGTGGTCGACGGCGCCTCGCTGACCGACGCGCACGAGATGCTGCCCGACGCGTTCGGAGCGCTGAGCAAGTTCGGCGCGGTCACCACCTGGCTGCGGGAAAGGACCGGTGACATGCCGGTCTGGTGGGCGGAGTGGTACTTCGTCCCCGAGGACAAGACCACCTGGCCCGAGCCGATGCGACTCGCCGTCCAGGCCGCCTCGATGATCGAGTTCGCCGAGAGCGGCGCCGCCACGGCGCTGTACTGGAACCCGCAGTCCGTGAAGGGCTGCCAGGGGTGCATGTGGGATCCGAAGACCGGTGCCATGCTTCCCACCGGCAAGCTGGTGAGCGACTTCACCACCTGGTTCCCGGCGGGGGCCGAGCTGGAGAAGGTCACCTCCTCCGTTCCCGGGATCCGGGTGCTGGCCCAGCCGAAGAAGCTGCTGATGGTCAACACCACCAAGGCGGAGACCACCACGACCGTGGACGGCAGGGAGTTCACCCTCCGGCCCTACGAGATCAGGTGGAGCGACCGCTGACCCCCTCGGCGGCCCGGCTCGATGGAGCCGGCCGCCGGCCGGGCATGGAAACTTTCATCAGACCGTGCGGGGACACCCTCGCCGGTTCCGGCATCGGCCGCGTCCTTCACCTGCGAGGAAATGGCAGGGGGAGAGAGCGGGAGCCGGAGCCGCGTCCGTACCCGCACGCCGGTGATTGAAAATTTCGGCGAACAACTTTAACTTTCGGCGACAGGTGTGAGGCGTCGAGCGCCGGGGCCGCGACGGTCGGGGGGCCCCGGCGATCGGCCGTGGCCAAGAGGAGATCGACGATGTCCGACAGCGATGTTCCACGCCGGGCCCGACCTGGACCGGGGAGCGGCCGGATGAGAACGGCCCTGCGCGCGGTGTGCGCGGCCCTTCCCCTCCTGCTCGGCCTGGCGCTGACGACCTCGGTAGCGTCCTCGGCGTCCTCCGCCTCCCTGGTGGAGGTCACCGGCTTCGGGACGAACCCCAGCAACCTGCGGATGCACCTCTACGTCCCGGATCGGATGGCGCCCCGGCCCCCCATCCTGCTGGCGGTGCACTACTGCACCGGTTCCGGCCCGGCCTTCCACTCCGGCACCCAGTTCGCCTCGCTGGCCGACCGGTACGGATTCATCGTGATCTACCCGTCGGCCACCCGCAGCGGGAACTGTTTCGACGTCTCCTCCCCCGAGGCGCTCAGGCGCGGCGGCGGGAGCGACCCGGTCGGGCTCATGTCCATGGTGACCTACGTCCAGCAGCGTTACACCGCGAACTCCTCGCGGATCTACGTGACCGGCGCCTCCTCCGGCGCGATGATGACCGAGGTCATGCTGGGCCTGTACCCGGACGTGTTCCAGGCCGGAGCGGCCTTCATGGGCGTGCCCTTCGGCTGCTTCGCGAGCCCCTCGGGGTGGAACAGCGAGTGCGCCAACGGCACGATCGTGAAAACCCCCCAGGAGTGGGGCAACCTGGTACGGGCGGCCTACCCCGGATACACCGGCGCCCGGCCCCGCGTCCAGCTGTGGCACGGCACCGAGGACTCCACCCTGCGCTATCCGAACCTGGGTGAGGCGGTCAAGCAGTGGACCAACGTCCACGGCCTGAGCCAGACGCCGACCTCCACCGACACCCCCCGGGCGGGCTGGAACCGCAGCCGCTACGCCGACTCCACGGGCACCGTCAAGGTCGAGTCCTACAGCCTGCCGGGTGTCGGGCACAACCTGCCGCAGAGCGGGATGGCCGAGTCCGCGATCCAGTTCTTCGGCCTGGACACCTCCGGCCCCACCCCCACGCCCACTCCCACACCGACTCCCACACCCACTCCAACCCCCACACCCACCCCCACGCCCACTCCAACCCCCACGCCCGGTACCTCCTCCTGCCGGGTGACCTACAGCGCCAACAGCTGGAACACCGGTTTCACCGCCAACCTGTCCGTCACCAACACCGGCACCTCGGCGATCAACGGCTGGGAGCTGAGGTTCACCTTCCCCGGGAACCAGCAGGTCACCCAGGGCTGGAGCGCCACCTGGACACAGTCCGGCCAGGTCGTGACCGGCCGCAACGTCCCCTACAACGGCACCCTGAACCCCGGGCAGTCCGCCGGGATCGGTTTCAACGCCTCCTACAGCGGCACCAACGCCGCCCCCGGCTCGTTCACCCTCAACGGCTCGCCCTGTAGCTGACCACCCCGGACACGAACGGGAAACACCTCGGACCATCCCGGTCTCGGCCCCGGGTGGAACAGGTCTTCCCGCTTCTCCCGGCGACAGGCCCGCCGGCCGGTGGCGGGCCTGTCGCCGGCCTCCGCGGGAAACCCCGGAGAAGGCCGGCGAGACGGGCGCGGGAGCGGTCGCGTTCTCGTACGCCGGCTCACCCCGCGGATGCCGCCGACCGTCTCCGCCACCGGGCCGGGGCCGCCGAACGGGCGCGCCGCGTCACTTGACCGCTCCGATCGCGAGGCCCGAGATGAAGTGCCGCTGGAACCGCAGGAACACCAGCAGCGTCGGCACCGCGGCGATGATCGTGCCGGCCGCGATGACGTTCCAGGAGGAGACGAACTGGCCCTGCAGCCCGAGCAGCGCCGGGGTGACCGGCATCCTGGTGTCCGTACGCAGCACCGTGATCGCCCACAGCAGGTCGTTGAAGATCCAGGTGAAGGAGAGCGCACCGAGCGCGGCCAGCGCGGGCCTGGTCAGCGGCAGCACGATGCGCCAGAAGACCTGCGCGACGCCCGCGCCGTCGATGGTGGCCGCCTCCTGGATCGCGGCGGGCAGCTCGCGCATGAAACCGTGCAGGACGAAGGTGTAGAAGCCGAGGCCGAACGCGACGTGGACGGCGACCAGCGCGGCGAGCGTGTCGTACGTGCCGGTGAGCTCGGCGAACTTGGAGACCGGGATGAGCAGGATCTGCGGCGGCAGCAGGTTGCCCGCGAGCATGACCAGCAGCAGCGTGCGGCGGAACGGGATGCGGTAGCGGCCCAGCGCGAACGCCGCCATCGCCGCGAGCAGCAGGCTCAACGCCACCGCGGGCACGGTCACCAGGAAGCTGTTGACCAGCGACTGGAGCTGGCCGCCGTCGCTCCACGCCTGGCGGTAGGTGTCGAACGTGAACGAGCGGGGCAGGCTGCCCACGCCGTTGGCGGCCACGTCGTCGAAGGTGCGCAGCGAGGTGAGCACCACCCAGATGATCGGTGACAACCAGAGCAGCGACAGCAGCGTCATGCCCCCGTGGAAGGCACCGGTCCGAAGTCCTCTTGTCATGATTCCTCCCGGAACGCACGGACCAGGTAACCGAGGATCACGACGAGCGCGAGCGCGAAGATGACCACCGCGATGGCCGAGCCGTAACCGAGGCGCAGGCTCTGGAACGCCGCCGAGTACATGTAGGTGCTCAGCAGCTCGGACGAGTGGTACGGCCCGCCCCTGGTGAGCGCCCAGACGATGTCGAAGGAGCGCAGCGAGTCGATGACGATCACCGAGAGCACGACGGCGTTGACCCCGCGCAGCTGCGGGAGGGTGACGTTCCTGAGCCGCTGCCAGCCCCCGGCCCCGTCCACCTTGGCCGCCTCGTACAGGGCCGGGTCGATCGCCTTGAGTCCGGCTAGGTAGAGCACCATGACGTAGCCGATCTGCCGCCAGAGGGCGGGCAGGATCACCGCGTAGAGCGCGGTGTCCGGGTCGGCGAGCCAGGGGCGGCTCAGGTGCTCCAGCCCGACCGCGGCGAGGACCTGGTCGGCCAGCCCGTCCGGCTGGTAGAAGACCCGCCACACCAGCGCGGTCACGACCAGCGAGAAGACGACCGGCGTGAACAGCGCCGCCCGGTAGAAGCCGACGCCCCGCCGGTCGCGCTGCAGCAGCAACGCCATGCCGAAGCCGCCGAGCACGGAGAGGCCGCCGAAGAGCACCAGCCACAGCACGGTGTTGCCGAGCGCACCCCGGAAGATCGGATCGCCGGCGAGCTCGGTGAAGTTGGCCAGGCCGACGAACTCGGGCGGGGTGAGCCCGTCCCAGCGCGTCAGCGACAGGTAGAGGCCCTGCGCCGCGGGCCAGAAGACCCAGACGCTCTCCACCACGAAGGGCACCAGGACGAACACCGCGAGCAGCGGAGACAGGCGCTGAACCGATCGCCGCCGCTTCGCCGGTCCGGCCGGGGTCGCCTGCAAGGGGGTGGCCGCCACGTCAGCCCTTGAAGACCTTCTGCGCGGCCGTCTGCCATTCGCTCAGGATGGTGTCGATCTCGTCCGGCTCGTCCATGAACCTGGTCAGCGCCGTGTCGGCGGTCGGCTGCAGGGCGTCGCTGGAGTCGCGGTTGAAGAACTGGGTGAGGTCCGCGGCCTCGTCCAGCATCGCCTTGCCCTTGGCGACGAGCGGCGAGTCGGCCGCCTTGGCCCTGGGGTTGGCCGGGAGCACGATGCCGGAGCTGCTCGAGATGTAGAGCTCCTGCGCCTCGGCCGAGGCCAGGTAGGTGAGCAGGGCCTTGGCCCCGGCCGGGTTCGCCGACCTCGCGCTGGCGAAGAAGCCGTCGGTCGGCGCCTCCTCGACGATCGGCACCCCGGGATCGATGATGGGGAACCGGAAGAAGTCCAGGTCGTCGAGGGCGTCCTTGGGGGCGGCGTCGGCGAAGAAGGTGCCGATGAGGAACATCCCGGTCTTGCCCCCGAGCAGGGCGGTGGTCGCCTCCTGGAACGGGTACGCCTTGCCCTTCGGGTCGAAGTAGGGCAGCGCCTCGCGCCACCTGGCGAAAACGGCCTTCACCTTGGGGTCGTCGAAGCGCTGCTCGCCCGCGAGCAGCTCCCGGTGGAAGCCGGCCCCGTTGATCCGGATGTTGAGGTAGTCGAACCAGATGGAGGCCACCCACGGGGTGTCGCCCAGGCCGATGCCGATCGGCGGGATCCCCTTACTCTTCAGCGTCTCGCACAGGGTGAGGAACTCGGCCCAGGTCTTCGGCTCCCGCACGCCCCACTTGGCGAAGTTGGACTTGCGGTAGAAGAAGCCCCACCAGTAGTTGTTCATCGGCACGAAGACCTGCTTGCCCTCGCCGTCGGTGGACAGCTCGCGCAGCGCCGCGGGGTAGTCGCCCATCGAGCCCCACACGTCGGAAACGTCGAGCAGCAGGTCCTTGTCGGCGTAGTTGTTGGCGACCGAGCCCGCGTACCAGGTGTAGAGGTCGGGCGGGTTGGCCGAGGTGAGGTAGGTCGGCAACTGGGTGCGGTAGGTCTCCGAGGCGACCGTGTTGAGCGTCGCCGTCCCCTTGCCCAGCGCGTTGAACCCGTCGACGACCTTCTGCATCGCCGCCTTGGCCTGCGGCGAGGAGAGGTTGGACTGGAGGGTGACCGGCCCGGCCGGGGTGGCGACGGACGAGGTGGCGGCCGCCGTCGCGGCGGGCTTCGTCGCGGAGGTGGCGCAGCCGCTCGCCAGCCCGGCGGCACCGAGCGCGCCCAGGCCGGCGAGCCCCATCTGCCCGAGGAACCGGCGGCGACCGGGGTCGAAGTCGCTCAAGGGTGTTCCCTCCTTCGTCGACACGTTACGTGACATTCGCTTTGTGTCGGTCATGTGAACGTCGTGAGCAGAAGGTTGCATCGGCCCTCATCGACTGTCAATATATTTCATAATTAATGATTTAACTGAGATCGGCGGAGCGACGGGAGGATGGTCATGAACCGGCTTCCGGAGAAGATCAAGCTGGTCACAGAGGTCTCGGCGGGCACCGGGACGGCGAGCGCCCGGCGTCCCGCCGCCGAGGGAGCCGCCGTGGTGCCGCGGTGGGGCCGCCGGACGTGCTGGACGCCCGCGACACGACGGTCCTCGCGGACGAGATCCGGCCCCCCGGCGGGCGATCACCGTCCGTGGCCGCCGGCGTCCGGGACGAGACCCGCGGGGCCGCGGCGGTCGCGGTGGTCGCCGCCGTCGCGTTCCTCGCGCCGCCGGACGCGGCTCACGCGACCGTCGCCGGTCCCGTTGTGGACGGCGGCCGGACCGCGGTGAAAGCCTCGGCCTGAAACATCGATCACCAACAGGGAAGGCGCGAAAACCTTGGCACGGTACGCACATCGCGGCGTCCACGGGCAGACCGTCGAGATCGTCGCACGGCGAATCCTCAGCGGCGGGATCGCCGAGGGCGAGACGCTCAACATCGTGGCTCTGCAGGAGGAGCTGGGTGTGAGCCTCACCGCACTGCGCGAGGCACTCAAGGTGCTCTCCGCCAAGGGCATCGTCGACGCCCGGCAGCGGCGCGGCACCTTCGTGCGGCCGCGCACCGACTGGAACCTGCTCGACGGCGATGTGATCCGCTGGCAGTTCGACGAGCACACCGACCCCCGGCTGCTGGACGAGCTGCACGAGGTACGCACCATCGTGGAGCCGGCCGCCGCCCGGCTGGCCGGCGACAGGGCCACGGAGGCGGACCTCGCCGCCCTGGACGCGGCGCTCGACGCGATGGCCGCCGCCGACGGCGACCCCGTCGCGGCCGTCGCCGCCGACCTGCGCTTCCACCGCGCGCTGCTCGCCGCCACGCACAACGAGCTGCTGGAGCGGATGGAGATCGTCATCGAGACCGGCCTGGCCGAACGGGACCGCCTCGTGCACGGCGGCGAGCACCACGACGACCCGGTGCCCAGCCACCGGGCGGTGGTCGAGGCGATCCACGACCGCGACCCGGACGCCGCCGAACGCGCCATGCGAGAGCTGCTGGCCAAGGCCGTGCACGACGTGGCCAGGATCCGCCGATCGAAGGAAGACCAGTGAGGACCTCGCAGGACTCGAAGCTCCCGGCCTCCACCCGGAGGCCGGGGAACCCCCAGGACTCGCAAGACGTGAAGGAAGCGCAGTGAAGATCGAGCGAGTCGAGACCTTCCTCGTCCCGCCGCGCTGGCTCTTCTGCCGCGTGGAGACCGACGAGGGCATCGTCGGCTGGGGCGAGCCGGTCGTCGAGGGCCGCGCCGAGGTGGTGCGGGCGGCGGTGGAGGTGCTCGCCGGATATCTCGTCGGCGAGGATCCCCTGCGGATCGAGCACCACTGGCAGGTGCTCACCAAGGGCGGCTTCTACCGGGGCGGCCCCGTGCTCTCCAGCGCCGTCGCGGGCCTCGACCAGGCGCTGTGGGACATCGCGGGGCAGGCGTACGGCGCCCCGGTCCACGCGCTGCTCGGCGGCCCGGTGCGCGACCGCGTCCGGGTGTACTCCTGGGTGGGCGGCGACGAGCCCGGTGAGGTGGCGGCGGAGATCGCCGCCCAGGTCGAGGCGGGTTTCACCGCGGTCAAGATGAACGCCGGCGGCCGCCTCTCCCCGCTGCCCACCTCGGCCGAGATCGACGACGTGGTGCGACGGCTCGCCGCCGCCAGGGAGGTGCTCGGCGACGAGCGCGACGTGGCCGTGGACTTCCACGGCCGGGCGGGCGCGGCGGCGGTCCGCCGCATCCTCCCCGAACTCGCGGCGCTGCGGCCGCTGTTCGCGGAGGAGCCGCTGCTTCCCGAGCAGGGTCACGCCCTGCACGACGTCGTCACCTGCTCGCCGATCCCGATCGCCACCGGCGAGCGGCTGTACGGCCGCGCCGAGTTCCTCGAACCGCTGCGGGCCGGTGTCGCCGTGGTGCAGCCGGACCTCTCCCACGCGGGCGGCATCTCCGAGGTACGCCGCATCGCGGCCCTCGCCGAGACCTACGGGGCCCTCCTCGCGCCGCACTGCCCGCTCGGCCCGATCGCCCTGGCCGCGAGCGCGCAGGTCGCCTTCGCCACGCCCAACTTCCTCATCCAGGAACAGAGCGTCGGCATCCACTACCACGAGGGGGCGGACCTCCTCGACTACGTCGTCGACCCCGAGCCGTTCCGTTTCGTCGACGGGCACCTGCGCCGGATGGACGCCCCAGGTCTGGGCATCACCGTGGACGAGCGGGCGGTCCGCCGCGCCGACCGTACCGGCCACGCCTGGCGCAACCCGGTCTGGCACCACGACGACGGCTCGTTCGCCGAATGGTGACCGACCGGCTCGCCCCGGTCCCGCCGCGCCGGCGTCCGCGTCGAGCCGAGGCCCGGCTCCGCGCTCGACCCGACCGGCGCGGGACCGTACCCGCCTCCGGAGCGGTGACCCGGCGGCTCACCGTCTCCGCGTTCCACACCGACCACAAGGACGAATGCCATGCGAATGCCTGACGCCCAGGTATCCGACATCCTCACCCTCGGAGAGACGCTCGTCAGCCTGTACGTGCAGGGACAGCGCCTCGACAGCGCGTCCTGCCTCGCCAAGTCGATAGCCGGGGCGGAGGCGAACGTCGCCATCGGCCTGGCCAGGCTCGGCGCGCGGCCCGCGATGATCTCGCGGGTCGGCCCCGATCCCTTCGGCGTGGAGGTCCACCGCACCCTGCGCGGGGAGGGTGTGGACGTCGGCCACGTGAAGACGGGCGGGTCCCCGACGGGGATGATGGTCAAGGAGGTGCTCGGCCCGCATCTCACGAACGTGTACTACTACCGGGCCGGATCCGCCGCGACCGAGCTGACCGGCGCCGACGTGCCCGGCGAGCTCGTCGCGGCGGCCCGCCGCGTCCACGTCACGGGCGTCACGCTCGCCCTCGGCGAGGGGCCCGCCGAGGCCGTGCGCACCCTCGTCGGCCTGGCCCGCGACCACGGGGTGCCGGTGAGCTTCGACCCGAACATCCGCCGCAAGCTGTGGACGCTCGAAGAGGCCGCGGCGGCCTGCCGCACGCTGCTGCCGGACGTCGACGACCTGCTCCTGGGCGAGGACGAGGCGCTCGCCATCAGCGCGACCACCACCTGCGCGGACGCGCTGAGCGCCCTGACCGACCTCGGCGTCCCCCGGGTCGTGATCCGTCGCGGCGAGCGCGGGTGCGTCGCCGCCGAGCGGGGCGGTGAGCCGGTCGACCTGCCCGCCCACCCGGCCCCGGCCGTCGTCGACACCGTCGGAGCGGGGGACGCGTTCACCGCGGGCTACCTGTTCGAGCTGCTCCGGGGCCGCTCCTTCGCCGACGCCCTGCGGACCGGGTCGTGGACCGCCGCCCAGGTGGTGGCCCACCGGGGCGACTACGAGGGATTCCCCCGCTCGCACGAGTACGACGCCTTCGTTTCAGGACAGGGAGGATTCGATCGATGATCGACCTGGTCAGATCCCATCGGCTGGTGGGGATCATCCGCAAGCGGAGCGAGGACGAGGCGCGCGCCGCCGCGACCGAGGTGCTGGCCGCGGGTGTGCGGCTCATCGAGATCACCATGACCACCCCCGGCGCGCTGCGGCTCATCCACGAGCTGACCGGCGCGTGGCCGGACGCCGTGGTGGGCGCCGGGACCGTGCTCACGGCGCGGGCGACGGAGGAGGCGATCGAGGCCGGTGCCCGCTTCGTCGTCGCGCCCAATGTCGACCGCGCCGTCATCGAGGCCGCGCACCGCGGCGGGGCCGCCGCCATGCCCGGGGCCTTCACCCCCACCGAGGCGCTGACCGCGATGAGTTTCGGCGCGGACGTCGTCAAGCTCTACCCCGCGTCCGGGATCGGCCTGGCAGCCTTCGGCGACCTGTCCCGCGCCCTCGGCCAGGTGCCCTTCATGCCGACGGGCGGGGTGACCGTACAGGACGCGCCGGAGTGGATCCGCGCGGGGGCGATCGCCGTCGGCATGGGCGACGCCCTCACCCGGGCGAGCACCGCCGAGCTGGCCGGCCTCCTGGCCGGGCTCGGCGGCACGGGCTGATCGGGTCGAACCCCGTACCGTCCTTGACCGGCCGCTGTCTCGGCGTCGAGGACTTCGGTACCGGGGCCGGGCGCGGGTCCGGCCGTGAGGCCGCGACACCGCCGACCGGCTCCGGACCCTCCACGGTGACGGCACCGTCCGCGGCGGCCGGGCAAGCGGGCGTTCAGGCAAGGGAGCGTTCAGCGGGTGCCAAGGCGGGTGCGCCAGCCTGGTCCGCATGCCGTTCCTCCCGAGAACCCATGAGATCCCCGCCGGTGTGGAGCACGTGAGGTTCCACATCCGGCCCATCACGATTCACGACGCGGTGCGCGACTTCGACGCCGTGATGAGCAGCGCGGCCCGGCTGCGGGAGCGCTTCCCGCTGTGGGGCTGGCCGCCCGGCGACATGACGCTGGAGGACAACCTGATCGACCTGGCCTGGCACCAGAAGGAGGCCCTGCTGCGCAGGTCTTTCAACTACGCGGTCATGAGTCCCGGCGGGTCCCGCCTGCTCGGCTGCGTCTACGTCGATCCTCCGGAGAAGCGCGGGGCCGACGCCGACGTGTCGTTCTGGGTACGGGCCGACGAGGAGGGCACGGGCCTGGAGGAGGAGCTGGAGCCGGTGGTCCGCGCCTGGCTGGACGAGGCGTGGCCGTACGCCTCGGTGCGCTGGCCGGGCAGGGAGATCTCCTGGGAGGAGTGGGACCTCCTGCCGGACGCGCTTCCCGCGGGCGGGTGAGGTGCCCCCGCCGCAGGTGAAAGGCGCGGAACGCCTTCCCTGACCCGCCTGGGAAGGTCCCGGCCCGCCCCGGCCCCCGGGTCCAGAATGCGGACAAAAATCCATTAACGCCAACAAGATAAACCAAAAGTGCAATACGCCTTTGGACCCGCCGGGACACTCCCCGATCGCTACTCTTCGCAATGAAAAGTCAACGGTGAGTAAAGAGGGCGTTCATGGGGCGAAGACTGATGGTGATGACGGTCGCGGGGGCGGGGGTGGCCGTCGTCGCCGGGGCGGTGCTGTTCCTCTCCGGCGAGCAGGGATCCCAGGCCGCGAGGTCCACCCTGCAGATGCCCGCGCGGGAGGACCCGCTGACCGGCCAGGAGGTCGCCCAGGCCACCACGATCGCGTCGGCGGGGTCCAGATCGCACATGGCCGCCGGGCGGATCAAGCTGCTCTACGTGGAGCGCGACGACGACAAGGACTCCTCCGACCGCCGCCGCGCCGACGCGTACCTCTACGACTACGGCAACGACAGGCTCATCGTGCGGACCGTCGACCTCGGCCGCGGCGCGATCGTGCGGGAGACCGTGGCGCGGGGGGTGCAGCCGCCGCCGTCGAAGGAGGAGGAGACGACGGCCGCCGGTCTCCTGCTGTCCCACCCGGGATACGGCAAGATCACGCGCGACGCGTACGCCAGGGCCGGGGGCGGCCGGCTGAGGTCGGCGGCGGACCTGGGGCTGCGCGGGCTGATCTTCACCCCGTTCGGCGAGAGCGGCCCCGCCGGGCAGTGCGAGGTCCACCGGTGCCTGCGGCTGTTCGTCCGGCTGCCCGACGGCACCTGGCTGGACACCAGCCGGATGGTCGTCGACCTGTCCGCCAAGAAGATCCACACCCTGGAGTGGTAGCCCGTGTTCCTCCGTCTCACCCTCTCCTGCGCCCTGCTCGCCGGAGGGCTCGCCGCACCGCCCTCCGCGCCCGGTGCGCCGATACCTCCGCTGCCGCCGCTCACGTCGTCCAGCGCGCCGCCACCGTCCGGCGCCCCGGCGGAGGCGCCGGCGACGGCACCGGGGACCGCCGCGCGGCCTGCGGCGACCCCCTGCAACGCGCCGTACCGCGTCGACAAGACCCTGCCCAACGGGGCGCGCTGGCAGCTCTGCTGGGAGATGCGCAACGTCGAGGGGCTGACCCTGACCAGGATCGTCTACACGCCGAGGGGCCAGCGGCCGATCACCGTCCTGCGCAGCACCTCGCTGGCCCAGATCCACGTGCCGTACGACAGGGGCCGTCCCCGCTACCACGACATCGGGTCGCTGGGCTACACCGCCATCCCGCTGCGGGCCGCCGACTGCCCGCTCGGCGAGCGTCGCGAGCAGTTCGTCTGCGTGACGACCAGGGCTCGCGGCCACGCGTACCTGAAGGCGCTCCCCGAGCAGCTGAACAAGACGGCTCAGGGGCGTGACCTGGTGGTGTTCGCCGCCTTCCAGGTCGGCTGGTACACCTACCTGGCCGAATGGGCCTTCTCCGACGACGGCGCGATCACCCCGCGGGTGGGGGCCACCGGGTCGCTCGCCGGGTTCGCCACCACGCCCGAGCACGGCTGGCCCATCGGGGTGGGCGCGAGCGGGTTCGAGGCGAGCCACACCCACAACATCTTCTGGCGCCTGGACTTCGACGTGGCGGGCCGGACGGACGACGTCGTGGAGCAGTACGACTTCGGCGGCTCCGGCACCGCGAGCCGGAAGATCCTGCGGACGGCCTTCACGAAGGAGGCCAAGGCCGTCAGCGAACCGATGCGCTGGTGGCGGGTGGTCGACAAGAAGGTGCGCAACGCCGACGGGCACCGTGTCTCCTGGGAGATCAACAACTCCGACACCGCCCAGTACCGGGGCCCCGCCGACGAGGCCTTCACCCGGGCCGATCTCTACGTCACCGACTACCGCTCCTGCGAGCGGCTGGCGACGGTCAACCCGGCCCCCGGGTGCGCCCGCTCCGTCGACCGCTACACCAACGGGGAGCGGCTCGCCGACCCGGTGCTGTGGGTCAACGTCGGCTACCACCACGTCCCCCGCGACGAGGACGCCGACCCCATGCCGAGCCACTGGCAGGGATTCCGCATCACCCCGCGTGACGTCACCGCCAAGAACCCGTACTGACCGCGCCCGGCCGTTCCCCGGCGCGTCGTTCCAGGCCGTTCCCGGCGGTTCCCCGCCGTGTCGGGAGACACCGGCCGTCGGCGGCGGCCCGAACCCGTGCACGCCGCCGCCCATGATCGGATACGGTCGGCGCACGATGGTGTGACCGGCCCCACATAACCGACAATCGTGACTTTTATCTCGCTTGGATCCGCACGTTTTACCAACACGCATGGTGATAGCGGACAGGGGCATGGGATGGGTCACCCGAGTAGGGCAAGGTAGGGGCTATCGATCTACGGGAGTAAGCCATGAACGCGCACTTGGACCTGGACCGGCTCGCGGGCGGAGCGCACCACGATCCGCACTCGATCCTCGGGTCGCACCTGGGTCCCGAGGGCGTGACGATCCGGACGCTGCGGCCCCTGGCGCAGAAGGTCGAGGCGCTCGTGGACGGCGAGGCCCACGACATGAGTCACGTGGCCCACGGCGTGTTCGCGGTGACCCTGCCCGGGATCGACAAGATCCCCGACTACCGGCTCCGGATCACCTACGCCGGTGCCGAGCCGTACGAGACCACGGACCCCTACCGGCACTGGCCCACGCTGGGCGAGGTGGACCTGCACCTCATCGGCGAGGGGCGCCACGAGCGGCTCTGGGAGACCCTCGGCGCGCGGGTCATGCGGCACGAGGACGTGGACGGCACGGCCTTCGCCGTGTGGGCGCCCAACGCGCGCGGCGTCCGGGTCATCGGTGACTTCAACCACTGGGAGGGCGGCGCGCACCCCATGCGCTCGCTCGGCAGGTCGGGCGTGTGGGAGCTCTTCATTCCCGGTCTCGGCCCCGGCGACCGCTACAAGTTCAGCGTCCTCGGCGCGGACGGGGTCTGGCGGGCCAAGGCCGACCCGATGGCCCGGCGCACCGAGGTGCCGCCCGCGACCGCCTCGGTGATCGAGAAGTCGGAATACGTCTGGCGGGACGACGAGTGGATGCGCCGCCGCGCGGGCGGCGACGCCCTGCGGGAGGCGATGAGCGTCTACGAGGTGCACCTCGGCTCGTGGCGGCCCGGCCTGTCGTACCGGGAACTCGCCGTCGAGCTTGTCGACTACGTGGTGGACATGGGGTTCACGCACGTGGAGCTGATGCCGGTGGCCGAGCACCCGTTCGGCGGCTCCTGGGGTTACCAGGTGACCTCCTACTACGCCCCGACGTCCCGCTTCGGCTCCCCCGACGACTTCCGCCACCTGGTCGACAGCCTGCACGAGGCGGGCATCGGGGTGCTGGTCGACTGGGTGCCCGCGCACTTCCCGATGGACGACTGGGCGCTGGCCAGGTTCGACGGCACCCCGCTGTACGAGCACGCCGACCCCGCGCGGGGCGAGCACCCCGAGTGGGGCACCTACATCTTCGACTTCGGCCGCAGGGAGGTGCGCAACTTCCTGGTCGCCAACGCCGTGTACTGGCTGCGCGAGTTCCACGTCGACGGGCTGCGCGTCGACGCGGTCGCCTCGATGCTCTACCTCGACTACTCGCGGCGCGAGGGCGAGTGGACGCCCAACGAGTACGGCGGCAGGGAGAACCTCGACGCGGTCGCGTTCCTCAAGGAGATGAACGCGGTCGCCTACCGGGAGGCGCCGGGCATCATCACCGTCGCCGAGGAGTCGACCGCGTGGCCGGGCGTCTCCCGGCCGGTGCACCTGGGCGGGCTCGGCTTCGGGTTCAAGTGGAACATGGGCTGGATGCACGACACGCTCGCGTACCTCAAGCACGAGCCGGTCTTCCGCCAGTACCACCACCACCAGATGACGTTCTCGCTGATGTACGCGTACTCGGAGAACTTCGTGCTGCCGCTCTCGCACGACGAGGTGGTGCACGGCAAGGGGTCGCTGCTCGGCAAGATGCCCGGCGACGAGTGGCAGCGGTTCGCGAACCTGCGGGCGCTGTTCGCCTTCATGTGGGCCCACCCCGGCAAGCAGCTGCTGTTCATGGGCGGCGAGTTCGGCCAGGGCTCGGAGTGGTCGGAGGAGCGCGGGCTCGACTGGTGGGTGCTCGACTTCGACGGGCACAGGGGGGTGCAGCGGCTGGTCCGCGACCTCAACCGGGTCTACAGGGAATCCCCGGCCCTGTGGAGCGTGGACGCCTCCCCCGACGGCTTCCGATGGATCGACGCCGACGACGCGCTGGGCAACGTGTTCTCCTTCCTGCGCTACGCCGAGGACGGCTCGGTGGTGGCGTGCGTGGCCAACTTCTCCGGCGCGCCGCACGAGGACTACCGTCTCGGGCTGCCCTTCCCCGGGGTGTGGGAGGAGGTGCTCAACACCGACGCCTACGACTACGCGGGCAGCGGGGTGGGCAACCTCGGCGCCGTCGAGGCCATCGAGGAGCCGCGGCACGGTCTCCCGTACTCCGCGACCCTGCGCGTCCCGCCCCTGGGCGCCCTGTGGCTGCGCCATCCGGGCGAGCTCGCACCCGCCGTGGACGAGCGCGCGGCGGAGATCGTCGAAGCCGCGGAGCGGGAGATCGTACGGGAGCGGGTGGTGACCGAGCTGCCCGCCGCGGACGAGCCGAGGGGACCGGAGGAGCCGGAGGAGCGCAGGGAGGCCGAACCGGCCTGACCGGGCCCCGGAACTCTCCGACAGGGCCTCTGACTCCCTGACGACTCTCTGACAGGCCAGATGCGAAACGGGCCGGTCGCGCGGGCGCGCGACCGGCCCGTTTCGCGCTTCGCGCTTCCGGCACCCGCGCCGCCGCCCGCCCGGCCGAAAACCTTAAATCGGCCTTATATCCACGAACAAGGCATTGACCGTCGGCGAACGAGAACCTACGCTCAGAAAACTAATAGGAAACTTTCCTATGAATACGGGGACTTGGCACTCTCTGACCTGGAGCGACCCTTGCGACGAATTACCATCGGCTCCTTCATCGCGGCGGCAGCGCTGCTCGTCCCCCTGGGGATCGGCACGGCGACGGCCGCCACACCCGCCACCGCGACCTACTCGACGACTTCGAACTGGGGCTCCGGTTTCGAGGGCAAGGTCGTCGTGAAAGCCGGGACGAGCGCGCTGACCAGCTGGAAGGTCGAGTTCGACCTGCCCGCCGGCACCTCGATCAGCTCGTCCTGGGACGCCGACCTGACGAAGAGCGGCAACCACTACACCTTCGTCAACAAGTCGTGGAACGGCGCGCTCGCGGCGGGCGCCTCCACGAGCTTCGGTTTCAACGGCGCGCCCGGTGGCATCACCGGCGTGCTGAACTGCAAGCTCAACGGCGCCGCCTGCGACGGCGGCGGTACCCCGGACCCGACGCCCACCCCCACGCCCACGGTCACCCCCACGCCGACCCCGACCCCCACCCCGACGGTCACCCCCACCGTCCAGCCTCCCGGCGGTAAGAAGATCGTCGGATACTTCACCCAGTGGGGCGTCTACGCCCGCAACTTCCACGTGAAGAACCTGGTCACGAACGGCTCCGCGTCGAAGCTGACGCACATCCTGTACGCCTTCGGCAACACCACCGGCGGCCGGTGCACCATCGGCGACTCCTACGCCGACTACGAGAAGGCCTACACCGCGGCCGACAGCGTCGACGGCGTGGCCGACACCTGGGACCAGCCGCTGCGCGGCAGCTTCAACCAGCTCCGCAAGCTGAAGAAGGCCTACCCGAACATCAAGGTCATCTGGTCCTTCGGCGGCTGGACCTGGTCCGGCGGCTTCACCCAGGCCGCGCAGAACCCGGCCGCGTTCGCCGACTCCTGCCACAACCTGGTCGAGGATCCGCGCTGGGCCGACGTGTTCGACGGCATCGACGTCGACTGGGAGTACCCCAACGCCTGTGGCCTGACCTGTGACAGCAGCGGCCCGAACGCCTTCAAGAACATCATCTCCGCGCTGCGCACCAAGTTCGGCCCCAACGCCCTCGTCACCGCGGCGACCACGGCCGACGGCTCCAACGGCGGCAAGATCGACGCCGCCGACTACGCGGGTGCCATCAACAACCTGAACTGGCTCATGCCGATGACGTACGACTACTTCGGCGCCTTCAACGCCCAGGGCCCGACGGCTCCGCACTCGCCGCTGACCTCCTACCCCGGCATCCCGCAGGCCGGGTTCAACTCCGACGCGGCGATCCAGAAGTTCAAGTCCAAGGGCATCCCGGCCGACAAGCTGCTGCTGGGCATCGGCTTCTACGGCCGCGGCTGGACCGGCGTGACCCAGGCGGCTCCGGGCGGCTCCGCCACCGGCGCGGCCCAGGGCACCTACGAGGCGGGGATCGAGGACTACAAGGTCCTCAAGACCAAGTGCCCGCCCACCGGCACCGTCGGCGGCACCGCCTACGCCTTCTGCAACGGCAACTGGTGGAGCTACGACACCCCCTCCACCATCGCCGGGAAGATGACCTACGCCAAGAACCAGGGTCTGGGCGGGGCGTTCTTCTGGGAGACCAGCGGCGACACCACCAACGGTGAGCTGATCACCGCCATCTCCAACGGCCTCAAGTAATATTCCGACCACTCGACCCTCCGTGTGCGCTACGCCGCGGGGGGTCGAGCTTTTCTCCGAAGATCCTCCAAATCTGGGGCAAAGTATTCACGCGGCGCATACGGCTGCTTAGACTCCGAAACGCCCGTTTGATCCCCCCGGAGGACGTGTGCGACTTCGAGCTCTCGTGGCCATGGCGTTGGTTCTCACCATCGCGCCCGCGGTACCCGCCCTCGCCGAGGACACACCGGCACCGCCGGCGGCCTCCGCGGGCGAGAGCCCACCCGCGGCCCCGGACGACGGAGCCGGAGGGACGGAGGGCCAGGAGACGCCCGCCGCCACACCGGCCCCGCCCCCCGCCGACGCGACGCCCCCACCGGCGCCTCCGCTGCCGAAGCTGGAGGCGGGACTCGCCTCCGACGGCGACGGGGCCCGGGTCATCGTCGAGCTGGCGGCCCCCGCGGAGGCGGCGCCGGTGGCCGGGGAGGCGCGGCGGCTGCCCGACGCCCAGGTCGTCCTCGAACCCGCGGACACCTCGTTCATCGTGGTCGAGGGGACCGGCGAGTCGCTCGCCAAGCTGGCCGAGGACCCGCGCGTCCTCTCCATCCGCCGCGACCGCACGTACTCCCCCACGTCGCTGGGATCACTGGGTTCGGCGGGCTCGCTGGCCACCAGCCTTCAGGTGATCGGCGCGGACAGGGCGCACGCCGCGGGGACCAAGGGCCAGGGCCAGACGATCGCGATCATCGACACCGGGATCGACGCCGCCCACCCCGACTTCGGGGGCAAGGTCGTGGCGCAGGCCTGCTTCTCCGCGACGGACGACGGCGCGCAGTCCCTGTGCCCCAACGGGCAGACGAGCGACCCCGGGTCCGCCGACGCCAACACCGCCGCCTGCGTCCACGAGCAGGTCAACCTGTGTGACCACGGCACCCACGTGGCGGGGATCGCCCACGCCGTCGCCCCCGACGCGGACATCGTGGCGATCCAGGTCTTCAGCAGGATCAACGACTGCGCCGACGAGGGCGGGGTCTGCCTGACCGCATTCGAGTCCACGATCCTGCTCGCCCTGGAACACGTCGCGAAGCTCAAGGACGAGGGCAGGAACGTCGCCGCGGTGAACCTCAGCCTCGGCGGCGGCCTCTACGAGGGAACGTGTGACGCCGAACCCGAACTGGCGGCGATGAGGAGCCGGATCGACGACCTTCGCGCCAAGGGCGTGGCCGTCGTGGCCGCCGCGGGGAACGAGGGCGTGTCCGGCGCCGGGGCTCCCGGCTGCTTCTCCGGCCCGGTGACGGTGGGCGCGACGGGCGACGACGACACCGTCCCCCACTGGTCCAACCACGGCTCCGTGCTCGACCTCTTCGCCCCCGGTCTCGAGATCGACTCCGCGGTGCCCGGTGGCGGCCACCAGGTCTACAGCGGGACCTCGATGTCCACCCCGTTCGTCACCGGCGCCCTGGCGCTGATGGCCCAGAAGGCCCCGGGCACCCCGGACGCGCTGGCCCAGCAGCTCAAGACGACGGGCCGCCCGATCGTCTACGGCACGGTGACCACCCCGCGTCTCGACCTGAACGCCGCGATCGCCGGGGGCACCCCCAGCCCGCCCGTCACCCAGACGCCCCTTCCCGAGGAGCCCGCCGACCCGCCCGCCGACGACCCGTCCGACGAGCCCTCGGAGGAGCCCAGCCCCGACCCCAGCTCGGGTCCCTCCCCCTCGGCCGCGCCGAGCGACCCGGCGCCGACGCCGATCCCGCTGCCGACGGTGACGATCACCGTGACCGTGACCGTCCCCCCGACGAAGGCGGCGGCGGCGCCCACGGTGTGCACGCGCGGCAAGTCCACGAAGACGCTGAGCGCCGCGCAGTGGGCGGTGGAGGTCACCCGGGGCAAGGGCAAGATCTCGGACGCGACGCTCGGCTGCTACCTCGGCCTGGTGACCAAGGCCAGCAAGGTCTTCGCCGAGGTCACGCCCGCCTCCACGCCGGCCGCCGCGTACAAGGTGCTCAAGCCGGCCAAGAAGACGGCGAGGACCAGGCTGGAGAGCGAGCTGCTGGCCGCCTGGCTGAACTGGGCGAACGGCGGAGTGAACTTCACCGCCAGGATCAAGGAGACGGCCACCCTGAAGACGGTTCTCACCTCGGTGGAGAAGACGCGCCTGAAGGGCGGCTCTCCCGCCGCATCCACCTCGATGCTCAAGAAGCAGGTGAACGCCCGCCGAGCCGCGTAGGCGCCGCGTGGACCCCGGGGGTCATGAAGACCCCCGGGGACGGAAAACAGGTGGACGCCCGCCGGACCGCGCGTAGACGCCGGGGTCATGGAACCCCCGGGGGCCGGAAAACAGGTGGACGTTCACCGAACCGCATAAGCCCGGTATGTGTCGCTTAGGGTGAGGGGCATGGACGCGACCAAGGTGATCATCGACACTGTCGACCGGTTCAAGCAGCGCCGTACCGCTCCACTGGTCCTTGAGCTCGACCTCACCGAGGGCCTGACCGACGGCAGTCCCCCGGTGGATCCGCTGAGCGCCGTCCTGGCGATGCGCAAGACGAGCCTGACCGACGTGCTGGCCGGGCTCAAGCGCGCCAGGAAGGACGACCGGGTCAAGGCGCTGATCGTCAAGATCGGCGGCCAGCCGCTGGGGCTCGCGATCGTCCAGGAGCTCCGCCAGGCCGTGATCCACTTCCGGGCCTCGGGCAAGCTGACCGTCGCGTTCGCCGAGACCTTCGGCGAGCTCGGCGGGGGCACCGTCCCCTACTACCTGGGCAGCGCCTTCGAGCGGGTCTACCTCCAGCCGTCCGGCGACGTCGGGCTGACCGGTGTCGCGATGGAGCAGCGCTTCCTGCGGGGCGCGCTGGGCAAGCTCGGCGTCGAGTACCAGATCGGCCAGCGGCACGAGTACAAGACGGCCGCCAACACCTTCACCCAGGACCACATGACCGAGGCCCACCGCGAGTCGATGAGCCGCATCACCGAGTCGATCACCGAACAGGTCGTGGCCGGCATCGCCGACGGGCGCGGGCTCGAACCGGCGAAGGTGCGCGAGCTCATCGACCAGGGCCCGTTCATCGGCGCCGAGGCCGTCGAGGCCGGTCTCGTCGACCGGCTGGCCTACCGCGACGAGGTCTACGACGAGGTCAAGGAGGCCGTCGGCGACAACACGCTGCTGCTGTACGTCGGCCGCTACGCCAAGGCGCTGTCCGCCAAGAAGCTCCCGCACCCCGGCGAGCAGACCGTCGCCCTGGTCCGCGGCAACGGCCCGATCCGGCTCGGCCGCAGCGGCCGCAGCCCGCTGGGCGGCGGTGGCGCCATGGGCTCCGACACCATCTGCGCCGCCCTGCGCGCGGCCCGCCGCGACGACAACGTCAAGGCGGTCGTCTTCCGGGTCGACAGCCCCGGCGGCTCGTACACGGCCTCCGACGCCATCTGGCGCGAGGTCGTGCTCACCCGCAAGGCGGGCAAGCCCATCGTGATCTCGATGGGCGACCTGGCCGCCTCCGGCGGCTACATGGTCTCGATGGCCGCCGACGTGATCGTGGCCCAGCCGGGCACGCTCACCGGCTCCATCGGCGTGTTCGGCGGCAAGGCGGTCATCGGCGGGCTGCTGGAGAAGATCGGCGTGTCCTCCGAGACCGTCGGCGAGGGCGCCAACTCCGGGATGCTCTCCCCCACCAACGCCTTCTCCGAGGCGCAGTGGGCACGGGTCAACGCCTGGCTCGACCGGGTCTACGACGACTTCGTGAACAAGGTCGCCGAGGGGCGCGGCCTGTCCCGCGAGCGGGCCCACGAGCTGGCCAAGGGCCGGGTCTGGACCGGGGCGGACGCCCTGGAGGGCGGCCTCGTCGACGAGCTCGGCGGCCTGGAGGACGCCCTGGCCCTGGCCCGCAAGAAGGCAGGACTGCCCGTCGACGCCCCGGTGCGCTCCTATCCCAAGCTCAGCCCCCTGGAGCGGCTGCGCCCCGCGGAGTCCAGCGAGGACAAGGCCGCCGCCACGGCCCGGGTCCGCCTGGAGGCCTGGGGCCCGATCGCCCACCTCGCAGGCGAGCTGGGCCTGCCGTCGTACGGGCCGCTGATGCTCCCGGGCTCGTGGACGATCCGCTGACCATGCCTTTCCTCGTCCTTCGGTGAAGGAGCCGCCGCGTTCGAACGCGGCGGCTCCCGCCCGTGAGAGAGGGATGAGCGGCGACCCGCCGGGTCAGCGGTAGCGGCTCCGGTAGCGGGCCAGCGGCAGGACCGAGGCGTCGACGTAGTCGACCCCGAGCACCTTGGCGATGAAGATCGTGTGGTCTCCGGCCGGGACGACCTTGACCGTCTCGACCTCCAGCGCGGTGACGCCGCCGTCCACGACGAGGGCCTCGCTCAGCTCGCCCCGGTGATGCGGCGTGCCCGCGAGCAGCAGCCTGGCACCCGGACGGCCCGCCGTGGCGAAGCGGCTGGCGATCGCCTTCTGCCCCGCCGACAGCACGCTGGCGGCCCAGCGGTCATGGCGGAGCAGCAGCTCGTTGAGGTATCCGGCATTGTCCAGGCTCACCATCACCAGGGGCGGGTCCAGCGACAGCGAGGTGAAGGTGGCGACCGTCACCCCCACGTCGTCGCGCCCGTCCTTCACCGTGACGACCGTCACACCGGTCACCACCTGGGCCATGGACTCGACGAACTCGTTCATGCGGCCATCATCCCGGAACCGGACAGGTGCCCGCCCCGGCGCGGTGTGTCGTGAATCACATCGGCCCACGACCTCGTCATCGCCGTTTTTCCTCCGCAGCCGACAGCCTTCCGCGCCTCCGCCTCCGCGAGCACCGACTTCAGGTCGCTCTTAAATCGCGCAGCCGATCCCCCTTCTCCCGCCGCGTCCGCTATGAACGCTTCCTCGTTTCACCGGGTGTGAGCTGCGCTTTCAAGAAAAATCGGAGAGCGAGACACGCGAGGCGAACAGCGGGCCACCACTCACTTTCCCTACGTGATCATTCCGGTCCATGCTCGCGGACAACCAAGCGTCACTGTAAGAACGCAAGTTCGATATGTCGCAATTTCAAACCCAAAATCTATGTCCTATTTATTCATGCTTACACATATTGCGCACATAAAGGACGCATGTGTAATTTCTGATCGTTTGCTGGTTGCGCGCTCCGAACCGTCGACCCCGGCCCCGTTGTGGACCTGGTGGCGGGCTGGGGTAACGCGGGAGCGGTTAGCTTCCGCGCTGACTTGTTCGGAGGGTGACGGCGTATGCGCCGGAGTTTGTCGTGGTCGTTGTCGGCAGCCGTGAGAGCCCGGACAGCGGTGACCGTTATGGTCGCGGCGCTTCCCGGCCTGTTGTTGTTCCAGGCGGTTCCGGTGTCGGCCGCGAGGGTGCAGCCACCCGCGCTCTTTCAGGGCACCCCTGATACGCCTAATCAGCTGACCGGTTCGGCGGCAGGATTTCCGTCGTTGGTGGATTCGGCGGCCACGGCGACGACGGTGAAGGTGAAGCCGTCGCAACAGGATGACGAACCTCCCAAGGGGGCGTTGCGGCCCGAGGGGCGCTTCGTCGATGAGCCCCAGCCCGCCGCCCCTGCCAAGGGCGCCGACGCCGACAGGCGTTCCTTCTCTTCCGGCGCTGCGCGGGCTCAGGCGATGGATTGTCAGTACGGGTGTATTCCGACGATCGTGGATGTGCATCCGTGGAACGAGGCGCAGGTCGGGTCGTTGACGCCGCTGCTGGTGACCTACGCCAAGAGCAACGCCGGCGTGTACGGCATCGACTACCGCTTTGAGATCTGTGACCAGTCGGGGATGTCGGGCACCTGCACCACCTCAGGGTGGCTGAGTGATGTCAATACCTGGCGGGTTCCGGCGGGCAAGCTGAAGTGGGGCAAGGAGTACTGGTGGCAGGTCTCGGCCAAAGACCGCGGCACCTTGGGGGTGAACACCTCGTTGATGTCGTCCATCACCACCGGGGTGCGGCAGCCGATGATCACCTCGCAGTTGTCCGCGCGGGGGGTGAACGGCCAGGAGTTTCACCAGCTGGCCGGGAACTACACCACGGCCTTCACCGACGTCTCGGTCACGACGGCCGGTGAGCCGTTGTCGGTGGTGCGCTCCTACAACACGCTGGATCCGCGGGCCGATGGGATGTTCGGCGCGGCCTGGTCAACGCTGTGGGACATGAAGCTCCTCTCCGAGGTCGGCGGGGAGGCCTCCTCGCTGCTGGTCACCTATCCCGATGGCCGTCAGGTGCGGTTCGCCGACAACGGCAACGGCACCTTCCAGCCGCCGCCGGGAATGCACGCCACCTTGGCGACGGTCAGCGGTGGTGGCTGGCGGTTGATGGACAAGGGCGCCATCTCCTACCATTTCGACGCCCAAGGGCGACTGACGAAGATCACCGATGCCCATGGCCGTAGCCGTAATCTCGTCTACGGAACCGATGGCAAGCTGGCGACGGTGACCGCCTCCGGCGGACGGGCACTGCACTTCACCTGGACGGGTGCGCACGTCACACAGGTGTCCACCGACCCGGTGGGGGGTCAGGCCTTGACGTGGACCTACCATTACCAGGGTGATCGGCTGGTCGGCTCGTGCGCTCCGGTGGCCGCGCCGAACTGCATCACCTACGGGTACGGCACCGGCTCGACCTACCGCTCGACGGTGCTGGACTCCGACCCTTACGGGTACTGGCGGCTGGGTGAGACCTCGGGCACCTCGGCCGCCAATCTGGGCTGGGGTACGGGCCCGGCCACCTACGCCAACGCGACCAAGGGGCAGCCCGGAGCGCTGGCCGGTACCACCGACACCGCGATCAGCGTGACCTCCGGTTCGGTCGAACTTCCGCTGAACTCGGTCGCCCGGCTGGCCGACAAGTTCTCGGTGGAGGTGTGGTTCAAGACCACCTTGCACGGGGTGCTGTTCTCCGCCGGTTTGGAGGATCCGACTCCTGCGGACTCGGCGATCTATGTGGGTACCGACGGCAAACTACGCGCCCGCTCCCAGCCGTTCTCCGGTGATGACGCGGCCCCGATCACCTCGGCGGGTGTCGTCAACGACGGACAGTGGCACCACGCGGTGCTGAGCGTGGCCGGCACCACCGACCGGCTGTATCTGGACGGTCAGCTGGTGGGTTCCCTGACCGGGCCAGGAGGCCTCGAATGGCGCGAACAGGCCCGGTTCGGCAAGGGAATGCTCAGCTGGCGCTGGCCGGCCACCAGCGAGGTGTTCAAGGGGCAACTGGATGAGGCGGCCCTCTATGACAAGCCGCTGACCGCTGGGGAGATCAGCCGCCATCACGCGGCCCGCGCCGAGACCCCGCACAAGCTCACCACCATCACGTTGCCGTCGGGACGGGCATGGGCGACCAACACCTACGACGCTGCCACCGACCGGATCACCACTCACGTCGACCAAAACGGCGGCACCTGGAAGATCGGCGCCCCGGTCTACGCGCCGGAGACGGGCAAGTCGACGATTACCGTCACCGACCCCAACAACAACACCCTGAGCTACGTCCACGACGCCTGGCGCGGCTACCGCCTGGTCAGCCGCACCGACCAGCTAGGCAAGATCACCAGGTACGAGTACGACACCGGCGGGTTCCCCACGAAGGCCACCGATCCAAACGGGGTTGTCACCGAGCGGGTCAACGACGCTCGTGGCAACGTCACCGCCATCAAGACCTGTAAGGCGGTAGGAAACTGCCAGACCACCCGTCAGACGTTCTACCGCAACACCACCGACGAGTTCGACCCACGCAACGACCGTCCCATAACACACAGGGATGCCCGTTCAGCGAGCGCCACCGACAACACCTACGCCACCACCACCGAGTACACCACCCACGGGGAGGTGGCCAAGCAGACCACCCCGGCCACCCCCGACTTTCCCACCGGCCGTTCAACGACGTCCACCTACACCGATGGAACCGAACCCGCCGTCGGTGGCGGCACCACCCCGGCTGGCCTGCGCGAGTCGAGCAAGGACGCCAAGGGCAACGAGACGACCTACCGCTACAGTGCCACCGGGGACTTGGCCGAGCAGACCAGCCCCTCAGAGGTGGTATCGAAGTTCGGTCGTGACGCGCTGGGCCGAGTGACCTCGCGAACCGAGGTGTCAGCGGCCCACCCGGATGGTGTCACCACGACGTTCACCTACGACGGGCTCGGACGCCCGCTGACGCAGACCGCTCCCGGGGTGAAGAACGAGATCAGCAACGTCACCCACACCGCCAAAACCACCTACACCTACGACGCGGACGGCAACAGGCTCACCGAGACGGTATCGGATCTGACCGGCGGTGACCCGGCACGCACCACCACCTACACCTACGACGTCAAGGGCCAGGTAGAAACGGTCACCGACCCCGAAGGCAGTGTGATGCGCTCCACCTGGGACGTCACCGGCGCCCAAGCTTCGACGACCGACCCCATGGGCACTGTCCTCACCTATGCCTACACCAAGCGCGGTGAACCGTTCACCGCGACCCTCAAGAACTGGACCGGCAGCCCGGTCAGCCCGCAGGCCGCGCAGGATGTGGTGCTGGAGTCCCGCTCCTACGACCCCGGCGGGCGCCTGGCCGGCGAAGTGGACGCGATGGGCCGCAAGAGGGCTTACACCTACTTCACCGACAACCGCCTGTCCCAGGTGACCGGCGACGATGTCCGGCTGAACGGCTTGACGACCCCGACCGATGTGGTACTGGAGGACAACACCTACGACGCCGCCGGTCACCTCGTCAAGCAGGTCACCAACACACCGGCCAGCCAGGCCACCAGCGGTGAAAAGGTCACCACCGACTACGTCTACGACGCCGCCGGTCGGCTGACCTCCACCACGTTCGACCCGGCCGACCTCAAACGCAAGACCGCCTTCGAGTACGACGCGACCGAGAACGTCACCAAGAAGACCTTCACCGGCGCGAACACCACCAGGACGGAATCGACGCTCTACGCGTACAACTCCCTGAACCTGATGACCCAGCAGACCGTCGAGAACGGCGCCGACGACCTGGTCACCACTAATGTCTACGACGACCGCGGCCTGCTGACCGCGACCACCGACCCCCGAGGCAACGCCTCCGGCGCCACCGCCGCCGACTTCACCACCACGATGCGCTACGACCTCGCCGGGCAGCTCGTGGAGAAGAAAGCGCCACAGGTGAGGATCGAGAAAGCCGGGACGACCGCCGACGCGCGACCCACGGCGAAGTACGGCTACGACAGCACCGGCCTGACGACGCACACGGTCGACGCCGAAGGACGGACGATCACCTCGACGTACGACAAGGCCGGACGCCTCACCTCGGCGATCGCCCCGTCCTATACCCCGCCGGGTGGCAGTGCCGTCATCCCCAAGATCAGTTTCGGCTACGACGCCGCCGGTCGCCAGACCACGCTCACCGACCCGCGCAACCACATCACCTCCACCACCTACGACGCCCTGGGCCGACCGGTCAAGGTCACCGACCCCGGCCCCTCCGGTCCCGGCGGTGCCCGGGTGGCGGAGTACGACCTGCTCGGCGAGCAGCTCGCGGCGATCGACCCCAACGGCGCGCGTACCGAGGCCACCTACGACGACCTGGGCCGCAAGATCACCCAGACCCAGATCGAGCGCTTCCCCAGCACCGCCGCGCACACCACCAAGCTGAGCTACGACACAGCCGGCAACCTCACCAAAACCATCGCCCCGGGATCCGGCGACAAGACCACCACGTACGCGGTCAACGCCGCCGGACAGGTCAAGACCGTGACCGACCCCCTGACGCACGCCTCCTCGATCGCCTACGACCTGCTGGGCCGGCAGACCAAGGTGACCGACGCGCTGGGCAACGCCACCGAGGTCGAGTACGACCTGGCCGGGCGCAAGATCGCGACCAGAGATCTCACCGGAACCAACCCCGTTACGACCGTGCGCACCTTCGGCTTCGGCTACGACCCGGCTGGCAACCCGACCAGCACCACCTCCGGAGAAGGGCACGTCACCGAACGGCGGTTCGACGCGCTGGGCCGGATGACCTCCCTGATCGAGCCGGTCTCCGCGGGCACGTCGATCACCTCGACGTTCGGCTACGACGCCACCGGCGCACGCACCCGCACCACCGACGGCCGCGGCAACGCCACCTGGACGAGCTACAACACCCTCGGACTGGTCGAGTCGGTCCTCGAACCGGCCACCACCGCCCACCCGAACGCCACCGACCGGACCTGGAGCAGCGTCTACGACGCCGCGGGCAACGCCACCGCCACCGTGCAGCCGGGCGGGGTACGCCTCGATCGCACCTTCGACCACCTCAACCGGATGACCACGGAGACGGGCAGCGGCGGGTCGGTGGCCACTCCCACCCGCACCGTTACCTACGACACCGCGGGCCGCGTCACCGCGATCGGCGACTACACCCTCGACTACAACGACCGCAGCCTGCTGACCAAGGTGTCCAAGGCCACCAACCAGGTCGCCACCTACGCCTACGACGCCCTGGGCAACCTCAGCCAGCGCGTCGACCCCGCCGGGACGGCTACCTACACCTGGGATGACGCCAACAGGCTCAAGACCGCCTCCGACCCGGTGACCGGCCGCACCTGGACCTACGGCTACGACAACGCCGACCGCCTCAAGACCAAGACCTCCGCCAATCCGGTCAACACCCAGACCTACGACTACGACGCCGTCGACCGCCTCACCCTGCACTCGGTGAAGAACAGCTCCGGCACCGAACTGTCGAAGATCCTCTACGGGTGGGACAAGGACGACAACCTCATCAGCAAGACCACCAGCGGCACCGCCGGAGCCGGCACCAACACCTACGGCTACGACCGTTCCCGGCGTCTGACCTCCTGGACCGCGCCCGGAGGCGCCGTCACCTCCTACGAGTGGGACGCCTCCGGCAACCGCACCAAGGCAGGGGCCGACACCTTCGTCTACGACCAGCGCAACCGGCTCACCTCCGGCGCCGGGACCGACTACACCTACACCCCGCGCGGCACCACCGCCACCGAGACCAAGGCCGGCGTCACCCGCGACCTCACCTTCGACGCCTTCGACCGTCTCGTCTCCGACGGAGACGCCACCTACGGCTACGACGCCCTGGACCGGATGACCTCACGCACCAAGGGCACCGCCCAGCAGCGCTTCGTATACTCCGGCCTGAGCAACAACATCACCACCACCACCGACGGTGTGGGTGCCGTCCAGGCCAAGTACGGCCGTGATCCCTTCGGCGGCCTACTGAGCACGCAGGAGGGCGCGAGCCCCGCGCTCGCCACGATGAGCGACCTGCACGGTGACGTGGTGGGCACCTTCTCCGGCACCGCCCTGGTCGACTCGACCGCCTACGACCCCTTCGGCAAGGTCACCCACCGCTCCGGCACCCAGCCTGCCCTCGGTTACCAGGGTGATTACACCGACCCCGACACCGGCAAGGTCAACATGCACGCCCGCTGGTACCAGCCCGGCACCGGCGCCTTCGCCTCCCGCGACACCGCCACCCTCAGCCCCGACCCTTCGGTCCAGGCCAACCGCCACACCTACGCCAACGCCTCCCCTCTCACCCACACCGATCCCAGCGGACACAATTCCATTCAGCTCAACACCGTGAACTCCCCAAACAGCGCAAGTGGCGGTTCTGGCTGGCAGTCCTTCGATATGAACGCGTACATGAGTGCTCATATCGAAAAAATCACTACCTCGCCCTGGGATAGGGAAATCAACTGGCCGGAGCCGGGAAAGCCATACAATGCGTGGGATGTCGACGGTTCGGGCCTGTATAGAAGCGACGGCGTCCAGGACTGGGAACCTTGGAATCCCGGGCTCTCGGAAGAGGAAGCGAAGCGAATCGGTTACATGACCAACGGAAGGCCGGCCCCCAAGGGCTATTGGAAGGAGAGCAAGAAAGTACGAGAAACTTACATGAATCTATACAGCATACATGCCAGCGAAAAGGAACTCTCCAAGCTCTGGAAGCAGCTGACAGCACCAAAAGAACTTATCAAAGAAGTAGTCGTACCTAAGAACGACCGTCGGTCTGGGGCGCAATCGACAAAGACCGGTAAAGCACTGGTCTGCACTTATACAGTAAAAGGTCTTTGCAAAAAGGGAGAGGTGCCGCCCGCATGGGCCGCCAAAATATACAAGAATCTTCGTAACATGAAAATGTGCTATGAACGAGGGCCAAAGCAATGCGGCATAATTATTAACCTTGTAATTCACTCTTACCAAATGTCCGGAACCAGCCCCGTTGTTCCGGACAGTAAGACCAAAGGTGACGGGAAACTACGCCATTGGCTGCTCGCCACAGGGCTGGCCATCATGATGGGCGAAAAATTCGCCAGGAAATTTCTAGCCGTGCACGAGATAGGGGAGGAAGGAACAAAGGACAGCGTGGCAGATGTAAAAGTAAACAACGATGCCATCGAGTGGGCAATGACGGGCAATCGATACATTGTCTTGATTGGCGTATACGAAACCGACCACCCAAGATACTGGAGAGAAATAAAAGAAGGCTACAGGGATTACAGAAGTGGGAAAAAAACGAAAAGTAGATATGCAGATGCGCAACCTATGGCCTGGTAGAGGCTTCCGCTAAAGATCGGGCGCGTCGAAGATTCGTGCATATCAAGGCCAGAATCCCTGCTCTCGCACTGCAAAAACCAATGACAAAAGGATCTAACCAGGTTGCTAGCTTGAACGTCGGCTACACTGACCGTACGTAGCGAACCGTCAACGCAACCACACCAAACAGGGGTCGCAATGGAGAAGTTATCGCGATTCAAACATTGCTTGATGGCAGCTGTTTTGGCGTTAACAACAACCGCATGCTCCGCCGCATATCACGTGTCGGGATTAGACTGCCTCAGTGACCCCACCGAACAGATGGCAAATCGAGCGAAAGAAGAAAAAATTCTAGACCGCCCTCCGCCCAATACCCTCCCGATCACCGAAGAGTACACATCATTGGCCTGCGAAGACGACAACAGCATTGCCGAGGTCGGCCGCCGCTATCGATTCACAAGCCCACCCGCAACAATTTCATCTCATTACGAAAAAGAAGCAAGTGCGACTGGATGGCGCTTAATAAGGGACGGGAAGAAGGATGTCAACAAGCGCCTCGGATCCAAGGAAGATTGGCCTTCAGACACATGCTACATAAAAGATCTTGGAGATTTTGATGCAAATCTAGAGCTCAGTTTCGACTACTGGTCCGATGACGTAGAAAAGGATCCGTCCACAAAAACATACTGGCTTGAAATTTCTTTTTCTCCGGATGGCGGAAATTGTCAATCCACGAACAGTTCCGGAAAATGAAACAAATAGGACCCCGACTCGTCGAGAATTTGATCCATTGAAAACCGTCTGGCCGCGAAGCGGGCGGAAACCCGTCCACGGTCTCGCGGATGCCGGCCAAGTCCAGGGCCCGCAGCTGAAGTCAGGGTTGGGGCAGGTGGAGGCCCAGAACCGTCTCAGCGGCGAACGCGCTGGTCAGGAAGCGGATGAACTGATCGACGGTGTGGACTGCGAGATTGGCTCAGTGAACACGTACAACCAGAACTTCGCACCCTCACCGATGTCGTCAGCCCGCGGTCCGAGAACGTAGCGCTTACCGCCGACAATGACCGCCAACGCCACGTAGACGGGCCGGTCGGCGACCTGCTGTACACGGAGAAGGCGGCGCGCCGCGACGCAGGATTTTTATCGGCGACGGAAAGGATGCTAGTGGGCCGGGGAAGGCCACCGCGTCGTCGTCGGGAACGTGTTCCGCGCGCTGAAACGCATGATGTGGCTCGGTGGCTGGGCCGACGCCGGGCGCGGTGACCGCGACCCCACGAGTTCCCCAGCGGCTCGCCGCCGCCGAGTGTGACACCCCGAACACCGCTGCTCGCGCCAGGACGCCGACGGTCTCGCCGACCCCATCAGGGAGACCATCTCTTCCGTGGGCATATTCACAAGGGCTTTCACGGACGGCAAGGCGTGAGCCCGTGACGGAATCCGGCGACGCGCATGGAAGGCCGCGGAGTGGCCCGGGGACGCCGGAAGGCGGGTGGACGTCCACCCGCCTTCCGTTGAGACCGCTACCAGAACCTAGAGCAGGGCGTTCTGGGTGAGCCAGTCCTTGGCGACCATCTCGGCGTCGTCCTTGTCGACCGCGACGCGCTTCATCAGCGCGACCAGGCCGGCGGTGTCGAGCTTGGCGGAGACCGCGTCGAGGGTCGTCTTCACGGTGTCGTTCACGCCGGCCTTGTTGACCAGGGGCGCGATGTTCTCCGCGGCGAAGGCGCTCTTGTTGTCCTGGAGGGAGACCAGGTCATTGACGATGATCTTCGGGTCGGTGGTGAAGACGTTGCCGACCTGGACGGTGCCGTCCTTGATGGCGTCGGCGGTGGCGTCGCCGGTCTTCTTCCACTCCTTGAACTCCAGGCCGTAGGTGTCCTTGAAGTTCTTCTCCTGGCGGGTCTGGAACTCCGGCGGGCCGCCCACCGAGTAGTTCTTGGCGACCTTGACCAGGTCCTCGATCGTGGTGAGGCCGTCCTTGGTGGCGGTCTCCTTGGTGACGGTCAGCGAGTTGTTGTCCTCGGCCGGGGCGGGGGTGAGGACCTCCAGCTCGGCGGGGAGCTTCTCCTTGAGACCGGCGACGACGTCGTCCTTCGACTTCGCCGTGGTCGTGTTGTCGACGAAGGCGAGCAGGGAGCCGATGTACTCCGGCAGGATGGTCAGGCCGCCGCTCTTGATCTGGTCGTACAGGACCTCGCGGCTGCCGATGTTGAACTTCTCCTCGACCTGGACGCCCTTGGCCGCCAGGGCCTGGGAGTAGATCTCGCCGAGCAGGACGTTCTCCGGGAAGTTGGCCGACCCGATGACGACCTTCCCACCGGCCGCCGGCGCGGAGGCGGACCCGGACCCGGCCGGAGCCGGGGAGGCGCTGGTGAGCGGATCTCCTCCGCCGCACGCGGTAAGTGTGAGCGCCGCGGACAGGAGGACCGCCGCGGTGCTGATCAGGCGCTTCATGGTGCTATTCCCTTCCAGAACGGGGGGTAGGAAAACTATCTGATGGCCTGGCGCTCGCTCACCCCCGGGGAGACCGTTACGCGCTGCACCAGGGTGAACCCGAGCTGGACGAGAAGCGCCAGCAGTGCTACGAGGACCGCCCCGCCGATCGTGCTCGGGAAGTTCTTGGTCGCGAGACCGTCGATGATGAAGCGGCCGAGGCCGCCCAGGCCCACGTAGGCGGCCACGGTCGCGGTCGCCACCACCTGGATCGCGGCCAGGCGCAGGCCCAGCAGGATCAGCGGCAGCGCGACCGGCACCAGCACCCGGCCGAGGACCTGCCCGCCGCGCAGGCCCATGCCGTACGCGGCGTCGCGCAGGTCGGGGTCGACCCCTCGGACGCCCTCGTAGGTGTTGACCAGGATGGGCGGTACGGCCAGCGCCACCAGCGGGATGAGCACCGGCAGGATGGTGCCGACGCCCATGAACAGGACGATGAGGACCAGCAGGCCGAGCGTCGGCAGGGCGCGGGCCGCGTTGGCGGTGAGGATGACGAGCATCGCGCCCCTGCCGGTGTGACCGATCAGCAGCCCCAGCGGTAGCGCGATCAGCATGGCGAGCAGCAGCGAGAGCCCGGCGAACTCCAGGTGTTCGAGCAGCCGGTTGGGGATCCCGTCGGGTCCCGACCAGTTGGCCGGGTCACCGAAGAAGTCGATCAGCCAGTTCACACGGCCTCCTCTGCCCGCGCCCCGCTCAGCCGGTCCGTGGGAACGGTCAGGGACCCGATCATCCGGTTCACGCGGACCCCCTTGCCCGCGACCACGGGGTGAGCAGGCGTTGCGCCAGGATCAGCAGCAGGTCGGCGACCCCCGCGAGCACCACGACCAGCACGATGCCGACGACGATCGGGGTGTAGAACTGCCGCTGCCAGCCGTCGATGAACAGGTAGCCGAGCCCGCCCCTGCCGACCAGCGCGCCGACGCTGACCAGGCTGACGCTGGCCACCGTGGCCACCCTGAGCCCGGCCAGCACGACCGGTACCGCGATCGGCAGCTCGACCTGGAGCAGCCTGCGCAGCGGCGTGAAGCCCATCGCCACCGCGGACTGCCGCACGTGGTCGGGGACCGAGCTCAGCCCGTCGACGACCGCGGGGATCAGCACCGCCATGGCGTAGAAGGTGAGCGGGACCATCACGGTCGTCCGCGTGGCGAGACCGGTGATCGGGATGAGCACGATGAAGACGGCCAGCGAGGGCAGCGAGTAGATCACGTTCATGACGCCGACGGTCGGCTGGTAGAGCCAGCGCCACCGCACCCCGGCCAGCCCGAGCGGGAGCGCGATGATCAGCCCGACCAGGATCGGCACCAGCGCCATCACGATGTGGTCCTCGAGCAGGCCCTGGATCGTGTGCCAGTTGCGCCCGATCCAGTCCCAGCGGACCAGCGGTTCCTCATCCATCGACACCTCCCGCGAGTCCGCCGGCGCCTCGCGCGGGCCTGTCGGCGGCTCCCACGGAACCGTCAACGCCCCCCGCGGGTTCGTCCGCGCCTCGCGCGGAACCGTCGCCGCCCCCCGCGGAGCCGCCGGCACCTTCCGCCGGGACATCGGCGCCTCGCGCCGGTCCGCCGACGTCTCTCACGACCCTGGTGAGCGCCTCGTCCAGTGAATCGCGGGTGGCGACGCCCACGGCCCTGCCCGACCCGTCCACCGCGACGGCGTGGCCCGAGGGGGACAGCAGCGTCGCGTCCAGCGCGGCGCGCAGCGAGTCGCGCCCGCTGACGAAGGTCCCGTACGGCGCGAGCTCCGCGTCGGCGAGGGTGCCCGGCTCGGGCAGGTCCTTGACGGCGGCCCAGCCCAGCGGCCGGCCGTCCTCGTCCGTCACGGCCAGCCACGGCTCTCCGGTGGCGCGGGCCGCGACGGCGTCGGTGGAGGCGGGCGCGAGCAGGTCGGCACGGAGCCGCACCCCCTCGTCCGAGACGAACGACAGCCGCCTGATGCCCCGGTCGCGGCCCAGGAACTCGCGGACGAAGTCGTCGGCGGGCCGGGCCAGCAGCGTCGCGGGGTCGTCGAGCTGGGCCAAGTGGCCCCCGACGCGGAGCACGGCCACCCGGTCGCCGAGCTTGACGGCCTCGTCGATGTCGTGGGTGACGAACACGATGGTCTTGTTCAGCTCGGCCTGGAGCCGCAGGAGCTCCTCCTGCAGGCTCGTGCGGACGATCGGGTCGACCGCGCTGAACGGCTCGTCCATCAGCAGCACGGGCGGGTCGGCGGCGAGCGCGCGGGCCACGCCGACGCGCTGCTGCTGCCCGCCGGAGAGCTGGAAGGGATAGCGGTCGGCCATCTTGAGGTCGAGCCCGACCCGTTCGAGCAGCTCCATCGCCCGGTCGCGGGCCTTCTTCTTGTCCCAGCCGAGCAGCAGGGGCACCGTCGCCACGTTGTCGACGATCTTGCGGTGCGGGAAGAGCCCCGCCTGCTGGATGACGTAGCCGATGCCCCTGCGCAGTGTCGGCGGGTCGATGGTCTTGACGTCGACGCCGTCGAGGAGGATCTGGCCCTCCGAGGCGTCGATCATTCTGTTGATCATGCGGAGGGACGTCGTCTTACCGCACCCCGAGGGGCCGACGAAGACGGTTATCTCCCCGGTTGGCACCTCGAGGCTTAGATTGTCCACGGCGACGGTCCCGTCGGCGTAGCGCTTGGTGACACCGTTGAATGTGATCATGCGCAACCTCTTGTTTTCGCAGGGTTACGGCCCCCCTGCCCCAACCGTCCCCATGATCCCGCACGGGTCAGCCTATGCCCCACTTCTCCGATCTGTCTTCCAGGCTTTCCCGGACCGGCTCCGAAGCAGATCCACAAGTGTATTTCTCAACAAAAGGGCATTGAGTAGTGCGGGAGGTGCCCATGACTTGACATGATTACCCACATCGCTGGAGTCGATCCCTCTGGCACCGTACGTCACAGGCCTCACAGCCACTCCGACTCTCCACCACGCTCGCCGAACCACCAGAGGAACCGGTCCAGTGACTCAACCGCTCCTCGGTCAACGCTCGCGCGTCGAACTCATCGCCGAGCTCTATGACCGCCACGCAGCAGGGCTGTTCGCCTACTCCCACGACCAGCTGGGCAACGCGGACTCGGCCTCCGACGTCCTGGTGGCCGTCCTCTCGGGCGTCTCGGACGCCGAACCGCCGCGCGCCGCGCTGTACGCGCTCGCCCGCCGCGAGATCTTCCTGCGCGACATCGTCTACTCGCCCCCCGCCATCGGTCTCGACCCGGTCGCGGCCCTCGTCGAGCGCGTCCTGGGCGACCTGCGCACGCACCAGCGTGAGGTGCTGTACCTGTCGGGCGTGTGCGAGATGGACGCCTCCGAGCTGTCCTGGGTGCTCGACGTGGCCGTCGACACCGCCGACGAGCTGACGGTGAGCGCCTGCCGCCGCTTCGCCCAGTCGCTGGGCTACGCCCTGGCCTCGGCCAGGGTCCCCGAGAACATGACGGAGGTGTTCGGCGCCCTCGCCGTCGCCCCGGTCCGCGACGTGCTCAACCTCGCCTCCTGGGCCACTCCCCCGGCGGGACTTCGCGCCGCCGTGCTCGGGCCCCAGGCACCGCCCGCCGTTCCGGTCGCCAGACGGTCGATGTCCCCGCTGATCAGGCAGCTGTGGCCGACGACGCCCGCGTGGCCGCTGCCGCTCGCGGAGACCGGCGTCCCGACCGGTCCGCCGATCGGCGCCTCGGCCTTCCCCGTGCCGGACCTGCCGGACCATATGGCGGAGGACCGCTTCCCCGACCCCTTCGCACCGCGGGATCCCGACGCCGTCTCCACCTACGAGGCCACCACGGAGCCGATGCCCAGGCTCGGCGACTCGGTGCTCACCGCCCTGGACACCGCGGCCCTGCGGCCACGCCGCCGCCTCCAGCGCCCCCGGCCGCGCCGGGCGGCACCGCTTCCGGCCCCGATTCCCGGGGACGTGCTGGACGACGCCCCCGGGCGGGAGGACTTCTTCCGCCCGCTCACCCCGGAGGCACGGGCGGCCCGCGTCCACACCGACAGGCTCGTCGCCGCCGCCCCCCGCACCGAGGCCCCGCCCGCCGACCACACCGGGACGCCGGCCGCCGACCACACCGGGACGCCGGCCGCGGAGACGCCGCGGAGCCCTGTTCCCGCCGTTCCCGCCGTTCCCGCCGTTCCCGCCGCCGAGACCCCCCGCACCCCGCTCACCGTCGTCCCGCCCCTCGGCAACCCCGAGCACCTCGGGAACCCCGGGCACCTCGGCGACGTGCTGGACGACGGCCTCGGTGACGTGCTGGACGACGGCCTCGGTGACGTGCTGGACGACGCGCGTCCCCTTCCCGGCTGGCCCCTGCAGACCGACCAGCTCGACGCCCTCGCCGACCGCGAGCGCCACCGGCCCGCTCCGGCGCCCTTCCCCGCGCGAGAAGCCGGGCGGCACGCGTCCGCCGCCGACGACCGTCCCCGGCTCTCGCTCCCCGTCTGGACCACGCGGACGGAGAACCCCCCGCCTCCGGCGGAACGCCCCGAGCCCCCGCTGCCCGCCCCGGCCCCCCGGGCCGCCGATCCGGTCCGGCCCTCCGCCGTCGACTGGTTCGCCGACGTCCCTCCCTCCGGCGCCCGGACCCGCGAGACCCCGACCGCCCTTCCTGTCTGGTCCCCCCGGACCGACCACCTCCGCACCCCCGCCGGTCGCGCCCAGTTGCGTCTGCCCCGCTGGGTCATGCGCGAGGACCAGCCCGGCGACGCCCCCGACCGGACCGCCCCGCCCAACCACACCCTGACGCCGTACGACGCGCCGCTGGACGACGCGGCGACCATGCCGGGGAACGGGTTCGCGGCGATACCCCCGGCACCCCCGGCACCCCCGGCGCCCCTGGCCTCCGCGCCGTCCGCGCCGTCCGCGCCGCATCCGGCGCCCGAGGAGACCTCCCCCTCCGGCCGGACGTCCCGCAAGCGCGGGGGGGACCGGGCACCACGCAGCCACAAGGCGATGAAGAACGCGACCCATCACGACTGGGCCTGGGAGGTGATCGGCTTCGTCATCGCGGTGACGATCGCCATGATCGTCTTCTTCGCGGTACCGATGATGTCCACCCCGTAGGCCCTCCCGGAATCCCCGGGGCCTTTCCGTACTCCCGCCCGGCCGCGCCGGTGTGGCCGGGTGCTCAGAGCCAGCGTTCGGTGGCGGCGCGCCAGGCCAGCTGCATGCGGGTCTGGGCGCCGGCGAGTTCCATGATGTGCGAGACGCGCCGCTGCACGGTCCGCTGACTGACGCCCAGCCGGGTGGCGATCGACTTGTCCGGTACGCCCGCGACCAGCAACGAGACCAGGGAGAGGTCGTCGGAACCGAGCGGGCAGGGCGTCGTCCCCTCGGTGACGGCACCGTCCTCGGCGATCCGCAACGGCGTCGCCCGCTCCCAGCAGCCCTCGAAGAGGGCGATCAGCGCCTCCAGCAGCTGGTCGCCACGGACCAGCGCCGCCGTCGGTTCCGAGGTTCCCTCCTCCCGCGCCACCGGGATCACGGCGACCTCCCGGTCGACGACCGTCAGCCACACCGGCAGGCAGGGCGCGACCCTGGCCTGCTCGCCCAGTTTGGCCGCGTACGCCACGTTGGCCGGCATGCCCTGCTCCTCCAGCAGGGGCCCCTCGTAGATCACCCGATACTCGACCCCGCGGCGCAGCGCGTCCGGCTCGGCGAGGTTCTCCTCCGCGGGCGACACGACCGCGCGGCCCTGCCGAAGGCAGAGGACCTCGTGGCGGGCGTTCTCCTGCAGGTGGTCGAGGTGCTCCCGGAGCACGACGCGGTTCGGCAGGACCTCGATCAATCGGCCGGCGTCGCGGCGGCGGGCGCCCTCCCGGTACTCCTCGGAGAGCCGGTCCACCTCGCGCCGCGCCCAGTCGAGCGCCTGCTGGTGACGGAGGAGCTGTGAACCCAGCACGATGTCCGGCGCCACGGCCGTGAACCGCCGCCTGCCGGGACCGACCGTCCTGACCAGCCCCCTGACCCGCATGGACACCAGCACCGTCTCGGCCGTCTCGGCGTCGACACCCAGGTTCCCCACGAGGTCGGCGACCTCCGCCTCGGCGGTGGTGACCAGGAACCGGTAGACGCGCTCCTCCACGGGATCGAGTCCGAGGGATTCCAACATGACGCACATGATGACATCCGAAACGCCAGCGAAAGTTACATTCACCGTCTAACCGGACTTATATCGCCATTGTGAATTAACCGGGCGTGGGTCATATCGGGCGTGGAACGCACCACCCCCGCGACGGTGGAAATCGAGGGCGATCGGGGTTGTGACAACGATCTGTCAAGGCTAGTATCACGGCAACTCTTAGGAAACTTTCTTAAGAGAAAGTTAAGGCGGGAGCCTTCGTGGCCCCTGGTGAACCGTTCGAACCGACCAGGAGCTGCGCGAACCTCGATGACACGATCCGTCGTCACCCGCAGGTCCGGCCGCCCGGACGTCTCACACCGTCCGGAACCCGCAACGGAACCGGTAATGCGGAGCCTGCCGTCCTTACTCGCCCTGACTGGATTTGCAAGCCTCTCGCGCGAGCCACTCGCGCCCCGGTAGCACGGAATCTCGAACCTCTGCGGCCCCCACCGCACGAAGGAGTGATCAAGTGTTGAGACAGCGCATCATGGCCGCCCTCGCCGCCCTGACGGTCACGGGCGTGCTCGCGGTCGCCCTGCCGATGGCCTCGGCGTCCTCGGCGTCCTTAGCGTCCTCCGCCGCCGCGGCGGCCTGCGTGACCCCGTGGAACTCCTCGGCGGTCTACACCAACGGCATGACCGCCTCCCACAACGGCCGCAACTGGTCGGCGAAGTGGTGGACCCAGAACGAGGCCCCCGGCACCGCCGACGTGTGGGCGGACCAGGGCGCATGCGGCGGCGGCACGACGCCTCCCCCGGGCAGCTGCAGCCACCCGAACTGGGCGGCGGGCACCTGGTATCCCGCCGGGAGCATCGTCAAGTACACCGACGGCCGGTTCTACCGAGCCAAGAACGAGAACCCCGGCTACGACCCGGTGATCAGCACCTGGTACTGGGAGCCGTACACCTGCGGCGGCACGACGCCTCCCCCCACGAACCCGCCCACCTCGGGCTTCGTCGTGAGCGAGGCCCAGTTCAACCAGATGTTCCCGAGCCGGAACTCGTTCTACACCTACAGCGGCCTGACCGCGGCGCTGAGCGCCTACCCGGGCTTCGCGAAGACCGGCAGTGACACCGTCAGGAGGCAGGAGGCGGCCGCCTTCCTCGCCAACGTCAACCACGAGACCGGCGGCCTGGTCCACGTCGTGGAGCAGAACACCGCGAACTATCCGCACTACTGCGACGCGAGCCAGCCGTACGGCTGCCCCGCGGGCCAGGCGGCCTACTACGGGCGCGGCCCGATCCAGCTGAGCTGGAACTTCAACTACAAGGCGGCGGGCGACGCGCTCGGCATCAACCTGCTCGGCAACCCGTACCTGGTCCAGAACGACGCGGCGGTGGCCTGGAAGACCGCCCTGTGGTACTGGAACACCCAGAACGGCCCCGGCACCATGACGCCGCACGACGCGATGGTCAACAGCCGTGGCTTCGGCGAGACGATCCGCAGCATCAACGGCAGCCTGGAGTGCAACGGCAGGAACCCCGCGCAGGTGCAGAGCCGGATCAACGCCTACCAGCGCTTCGTGCAGATCCTCGGCACCACCCCCGGCGGCAACCTGAGCTGCTGAGCCGCCGGACGACCGGACGGCCGGTCATTCGACGGCCGCCGCGCGCCCGGCCTCCACCCCGGGCGCGCGGCCCCGCGGACCGTCCCCCGGGACGCGCGAACCCATGAGGCGGCGGCTCACACGGGCGACCCCACCTGGACGCCTTCGCGCCGGCCGCACGGCCCCGGACCGTCCCGCGGGGCACCGGGTCACTCCGACGACAGGACCAGCCCGCTGGTCGGCACACCCGTGCCGGCGGTGACCAGCACGTTCCGCACCCCGGCCACCTGGTTGGCCGAGGTGCCCCTGATCTGCCTGACGGCCTCGGCGATGCCGTTCATGCCGTGGATGTACGCCTCCCCCAGCTGGCCGCCGTGCGGGTTGACCGGGAGACGGCCGTCGATCTCGATGCCGCCCCCGGCCACGTAGTCGCGGGCCTCGCCGCGCCCGCAGAAGCCCAGCTCCTCCAGCTGGGTGAGGACGAACGGGGTGAAGTGGTCGTACAGGATGGCCGTCTGCACGTCCGAGGGTCCGAGTCCCGACTGCTTCCAGAGCTGGCGGCCGACCACCCCCATCTCCGGCAGGCCGGTCATGTCGTCGCGGTAGTAGCTGGTCATCATCATCTGGTCGGCGCCCGCCCCCTGGGCGGCGGCGGTGATCACGGCGGGTGACCTGCGCAGGTTCCTGGCCCGCTCGGCGGAGGTGACCACCAGCGCCACCGCGCCGTCGCTCTCCTGGCAGCAGTCGAGCAGGTGCAGCGGCTCCACGATCCACTTGGACGCCTGGTGCTCCTCCAGGGTGATCGGGCGACCGTGGAACCACGCGGCCGGGTTGGTGGAGGCGTGCCTGCGCATCGCGACCGCCACCCGCCCGAAGTCCTCGGAGGTGGCCCCGTACGCGTGCATGTAGCGCCGGGCGAACATGGCGACCCAGGCGGCGGGGGTCATCAGCCCGTACGGCACGTGCCAGCTCATCTCCAGCCCCTGGGACGAGGGCTCGCCGCCGATGCGGGCGTCGGGCTGGCCGAACCTGTTCCCCGAGCGCTCGTTGAACGCCCGGTAGCAGACCACGGTCTCGGCGACCCCGGTGGCGACGGCCATCGCCGCGTGCAGCACGGTCCCGCACGCCGCGCCGCCGCCGTAGTGGACGCGGGAGAAGAACGACAGGTCGCCGATGCCCACCTCGCGGGCCACGGCGATCTCCTGGTTGGCGTCCTGGGTGTAGGTGACGAGGCCGTCCACGTCCGAGGGCGCGAGACCCGCGTCGTCGAGCGCCGCGAACACCGCCTCGGCCGCCAGCTGGAGCTCGGACCTGCCCGACTGCTTGGAGAACTCGGTCGCGCCGATCCCGGCGACGGCCGTGCTCCCGGAGAAGGAGACCACGGTGGTGGGGGCCTTTCTGTGTTTCCGCCTTCTCGCCGCCGCTGGGGCGCGGTCAGCGGGAGGGGAGGGCGAACCTGACGGTGCCCGAGACGTGGTCGCCGAGGCTGACCCCGCCGCGGACCTCGACGGTGAACTCGCCGTCCTCGCAGGCGACCACGCTGCCGGTGAAGGCCAGCCTGTCGCCCGCGTACGCGGGGACGCCGAGCTTGACGTTGATGCCGCGGATGATCGCCTCGGGTCCGGCCCAGTCGGTGACGTAGCGCTCGACGAGACCCATGGTGGTCAGGATGTTGAGGAAGATGTCCTTCGACCCCTGCGCCCTCGCGCCCTCGACGTCGTGGTGGACGGGGGTGAAGTCCATGGTCGCGAGCGCGGTCGACACGACCACGGTGGGGCTCAGATCGATCGCGAGCTCGGGAAGCGGAGCTCCGACCCGCACCTCGTCGTCGGTAAGTGTCCGCATCACGCCTCCAGGGGGACCCACATGGGCAGGATCAGCTCGTCGTCCATTCGGCGGTACGTCAGGCGCACCGGCATACCGATACCCACCCGCGAAGCGTCGCAGTCCACCACGTTGCCCACGATCCGCACACCTTCCGGCAGTTCCACCACGGCGACCACGAAAGGTGTCCGGTGTCCCGGAACCGGCGGGTTGTGGTGGACGACGTAGCTGTACACCTCGCCCTCGCCGCTCGCCGTCACGAACGTGCGAGCGGCGGAGCGGCACGAGGGGCAGACCGGTCCCGGCGGGTGGCGAAGCTCGCCGCAGTCGGCGCACTTCTGGATCCGCAGCTCGCCCGCGGCGACCCCCTCCCAGAAGAAGGCGGTGTCGGCGTTGATCGCGGGTCTCAGCGGGTACGGCGTGCGCGGGGACGCGTCCCCGCGCGCCGTGGTCGCGTCCCCGCCCGGTCCCCCGGCCCGCTCCCCGGGCAGGAACTTCAGTACCCGGAACAGCATGTCGGCCACGGCCTCGCCGCCGGCGTACCAGGTGACGTTCCAGGTGACGAAGTAGCCCTCACCGAGCGCGGTCCGCTTCGGCCCGGTGATACCGGTCAGCCGGGTGGCCGGAACCAGGGACTCGCCGAGCCTCACGTAGCGGTGGTAGGTCTGCTCGCAGTTGGTGGCGACCACGCCGGTGTAGCCGTTGCCGTCCAGCGTCGCGAGCACGGCGTCGACCGGCGTGCCCGGCCGCTTCCTCCTGCTCCCGTCCACGCCGGGCATGGTCCAGACCTGGATCATCGCCGGTGGGGCCACGATCCCCCCGTGCACCCCGGCGGCGGCGGCCTCGGGGTCGGTGTAGAGCGGGTTGGCGTCGCCCATGGCGTCGGTCCAGTGCCGGATCATCGGGAGGTTCACCGGGTCCGCCTCCGCGACGCCGAGCACCTCGCCCTCGGCGATCTGCCGCTCGGCCAGGGCGGTGAGCCGTTCGTGCAGGGAGGCGGGCTCCGCCGTCGCGGGGGTCGGATTCGTCGCGGAGGTCGGGTTCGTCTGGGTGGTCGGGTCCGTCGGAGGGGTCTCGGTCATCGGGGCGGCCTCGGCAGGCTCAGGCCGAGCATGGCGATGAGCTCGCGCTGGACCTCGTTGACCCCGCCGCCGAAGGTGAGCACCAGCCCGCCCTTGGCACCGCGGTCGACGCGCCGCATCAGGTCCGCGGTGTCCGGGTCCGACGGGTCGCCGAAGCGGGCCAGGACCTCGCCGACGATCCTGCCGACGTCCTGCAGCCGCTCGGAGCCGTACACCTTGGTGGCCGAGGCGTCGGGGGCGCCCAGCCAGCCGAGGTCCATGTTGGCCGCGACCTGCCAGTTCAGCAGTTCGTTGGTCCGGAAGTAGGCGTAGACCTGGCCGAGCGCCCTGCGGACCGCGGGCTCCTCGATCGTGCCGGTGCGACGGGCCCAGGCCAGGAACCGGTCGTAGGTGTGGGCGAGGTTGCCCGCCGGGCCGAGCGTGACCCGCTCGTGGTTGAGCTGGTTGACGATCAGGTCCCAGCCCTTGTTCTCCTCCCCCACGACCATGTCCACCGGCACCCGTACGTCGGAGTAGTAGGTGGAGTTGGTGTGGTGGTTCCCGTCCATCGTGATGATCGGGGTCCACGAGTAGCCGGGGTCGGAGCAGTCGACGATCATCATCGTGATCCCCCGGTGCTTCTTCGCGTCCGGGTCGGTGCGGGCGGCGAGCCAGATGTACTGGGAGTAGTGGCCACCCGAGGTGAAGATCTTCTGCCCGTTGACGACGTAGTGGTCGCCGTCGCGGACCGCGGTGGTGCGCAGGGCCGCCAGGTCGGTGCCCGCCCCGGGCTCGCTGTAGCCGATCGCGAAGTGGCACTCCCCGGCCAGGATCTGCGGCAGGAAGAACTCCTTCTGCGCCGCCGTCCCGTACTGCATGAGGGTCGGGCCGACGGTCTGCACGGTGATGATCGGGTACGGCACCTCGGCGCGGGCGATCTCGTTGGCGAAGATCTGCTGTTCCAGCGGGCCGTACCCGCCGCCGCCGTACTCCTTGGGCCAGCCGAGCCCGAGCTTGCCGTCGCGGCCGAGGGTACGGCAGTGCTCCATGTAGGCCTGACCGAACGGGTCGGTGGAGATCCGCGCGCGTCCCTCGGCGGTGAGACAGGACTGGAAGTACTCGCGCAGCTCGTCGCGGAGCCTCTTCTGGTCGGGAGTCAGGTCGATCAGCATCAGACGAGCGCTCCGATCGTGTCGAGCCGGGCTTCCACCCCGCCCAGCAGGTGGGCGTGGTGCTTGCCCCAGGCGAAGTAGCGGTGCAACGGGTAGGTCACGTCCACGCCGATTCCGCCGTGCAGGTGCTGGCAGGTGTAGAGCGCCCGCAGCGCCTGGTCGGTCGCGGTCAGGGCGCCGACGGCCAGGTCCGCTTCGGCCTCCTCGTCCGCGCCCTCGGCCAGCCGCCACGCTCCGGACCACACGGCCACGTCCAGGGCCCGCCCGGCGATGTAGACGTCGGCGATCTGCACGGTGACCGCCTGGAACTCGGCCAGCGCCCGGCCGAACTGCTTGCGCGTCCTGATGTACTCGGTGGTGAGCGCCAGCGCCCCGGCCAGCACGCCGGAGGTGACGGCGATGTTCCCGGCCAGTGCCAGCCTGCGCAGGCCGTCGGCCGCCGTACCGTCCTCGGCCCCGACGAGCTCGCCCGGGGTGGCCTCCAGGGCGAGCGCGGCGGCGGGTTCGCCGGTGGAGGTCGGCACCGGCCGCAGGCCCGCCCGGGCCGGGTCCACCAGGAACAGGCCGACCCCGGCGGCGGTCGCGGCGGGAACCAGGACCCTCGCCGCCTGGGCGGCGTAGGGCGTGGTGCCCTTGGCGCCGTCCAGCACCCATCCGGCGCCGTCCCTGCGGGCGGTCGTGACCGGCGGGGCGGCGAGGTCGCCGAAGTCACGGCCCGGCTCGGAGGGGGCCACGGCCAGTGAGATCTCGCCGTCGGCCAGCGGGGCCAGTGCCTCGCGCTGCTCCCGGGAGCCGTACCTGGTGATCACCTGCGCCGCGACCAGGCTCTGCTCGGCGGGGACCGGTGCCACGTGGGCGCCGATCTCCCGCAGGACGACCGCCATCTCCACCGGTCCGAGTCCCGCGCCTCCGGCCTCCTCGGGCAGGACGGCACCGAGCAGCCCGGCCCCGGCGAGGGAGCGCCACAGGGCGGTGTCGTAGGACGCGCCGCTCTTCTCGTGGGCTTCGAGCCTGCTCGAGGTCACCTCCTTGCCGAGGAGGTCGACCGCGAGTTTGCGCAGATCGGTCTGTGTCTCGTCGAGATTGAAGTCCACTGGCGCTCCAGGGTTTCTGTCGGCCGCTTCGCCCTTCCGGAAAGTAGAACAGATTCTATTCTGTGTCCAGAGCCAGCTAATCGCAATAAGTCACCGAATAACCGCCGCACCGCATATGCCATGTAAGCGTGGGGCATCTTTGTGACTGGCGAGTAACCCATCGGAGTATCCTGAAATCAGATAACGTGTTCTCATGCGCACCTCGCATGTGACCACCGATACGCCGGTCATCCCGCACCGGACCGGAAGGCACGCCCCGAGCGACGCCGATCCGGCCACGACCGAGGGGGCATCCGGCATGCAGAGCGAATCGGCGTCCACAGGTGTCCGCACCAGGAGTCAGCACCAGCGACGCAAGCGCATCGTCCAGGCCGCCGCCGCCCTCGCCTCGCGGGGCGGCGTCGAGGCGATGCAGATGCGGACCGTCGCCGAGCGTGCCGGGGTCGCGCTCGGAACGCTCTACCGATACTTCCCCTCCAAGATGGATCTCGTCGTCGCCGTCGTCGGCGAGGAGATCGAACTCCTGGAGACCAGCATCGAGCGCCGCCCGCCCAACGCCACCACGGCCTCGGGCCGGGCCGTCGACGTCCTGATGCGCGCCACCCGGGGCCTGATGCGCGAGCCCGAGCTCGCCGACGCGCTCATCCGCTCGTTGATCATGGCCGATGTCGACATACCGTTCGGCGACCGCATGGCGGGCCTGCTGCTCCGCGTCGCCGGGGACGACCTCACCGTCGAGACCGCCACCGAGGAGCAGTTCGCCCTGGCGGGCTCGCTGTCCAGCGTCTGGGTGCACGAACTCATGGAGATGCTCAGGGGCCGGCGCACGTACGAGCAGATCCAGCGCCGCATCGAGATCGCCGCCGGACGCCTGCTGGCCGACTTCCGGTCCTCCCCCTCCGGCTGAGTCCGCCCCCGTCCCACCGGACCGGAGGCGCTGTTGCCGGAGGCCCCGTGCCACCGGAGGCGCTGTTCGCCGGAGCCCCTGCCACCGGAAACCCCGCCGCTCCTTCCGCCTGAAACTAGAACCCGTTACAGTCGGTGGCGGAAGCGACTAGAGCGACGTTCTGGAGCGACGCGCGAGCGGGCGGATCGGCGGGAACGGCCGCCCGGCGGCCGCGAGCTCCGACCCGGATGGCGAGGAGATCGTTATGGGTGCGGTGATCGTCGAGGCCGTGAGGACCCCGATCGGCAGGCGCAACGGATGGCTCGCCGGGCTGAAGCCGCAGGCGGTCCTCGCCGCGGCGCTCAACGGCCTGATCGGCAGATCGGGCATCGATCCCGCCGCCGTGGAGCAGGTTTTCGCCGGATGCGTCACGCAGGCCGGAGAGCAGGGCGGCCATGTCGGGCGGCACGCCTGGCTCTACGCCGGGCTGCCGTACCAGACGGGCGTGACCACGGTCGACGCGCAGTGCGGCTCCTCGCAGCAGGCGGTGCACCTGGTCGCGGCGCTCATCCAGGCCGGGGTCATCGACGTCGGCGTGGCCTGCGGCGTCGAGGTGATGAGCCGGGCGCCGCTCGGTTCCAACGTGCTGCCCGCCGATCCCCGGCCCGACGACTGGGCCATCGACCTGCCCGACCAGTTCACCGCCGCCGAGCGGATCGCGCGGCGGCGCGGGCTGACCCGCGAGCGGCTCGACCGGTTCGGCGCCAGGTCCCAGCGCCTGGCCGCGGAGGCGTGGGCCCGGGGACGCTTCGACCGGGAGGTCGTCCCGGTGACCGCGCCGGTCCTCGGCCAGGACGGGGTGCCCACCGGCGAGACCCGCGTCGTCGACAGGGACCAGGGACTGCGCGAGACCACCGTCGAGGGGCTGGCCGGGCTCAGGCCCGTCATGGGCGAGGACGGCATGCACACGGCGGGCACCTCCTCGCAGATCTCCGACGGCGCGGCGGCGGTGCTCCTCATGAGCGAGGAGGCCGCCGCCCGGCACGGCCTGCGGCCCCGGGCGCGCGTCCTCGCCCAGGCGCTCGTCGGCTCCGAGCCGTACTACCACCTGGACGGGCCGGTGGACGCGACCGCCAGGGTGCTGGCCGCGACCGGGATGAGTACGGCCGACATCGACAGGTTCGAGGTGAACGAGGCTTTCGCCTCGGTGGTCTTATCCTGGGCATCGGTGCACAAGCCGGACATGGAACGGGTCAACGTCAACGGCGGCGCCATAGCGCTCGGCCATCCGGTCGGAGCGACCGGATCCCGACTGATCACCACCGCCCTGCACGAGCTTGAGCGGTCCGACTCCTCGACCGCGCTGGTGTCGATGTGCGCGGGCGGGGCGCTCGCGACCGCGACCGTCCTGGAGCGCCTCTGAACGGCATCGCCGCCCCGGGACACCCGCGAACGGCGCCGATCCCCTGGAGCGTCTTGAGCGGCGCCGCACAAGGAGCACCACCGTTGAAATCCCGCAGGCCGCACAAGGAGCGCCACCGTTGAAATCCCTCCGCAGGCCGTACAGCGAGCAGCGCCCGTTCGACACCGGCGGCGGGGTGTGGAGCGTGCCCGTCCCGATCCCGGGCAACCCGCTCGGCTACACGCTCGTCTACGCGATCGAGTCCCCCGCCGGTCCCGTGCTGGTCGACGCGGGCTGGAACGCCCCCGAGGCGTGGCTGGCGCTGCGCGACGGGCTGGGGGCGGTCGGCATGGACGTCCGCGACGTGCGCGGCGTGGTCGTGACCCACTTCCATCCCGACCACGCCGGGCTGGCCGGTCAGGTCAGGGAGGAGTCCGGCGCGTGGATCGCCATGCACGAGGCCGACGCCGCGCTGATCGGGTTCATGCGGAACTTCCAGGGGGACGCGCACCGCGACTTCCAGGCCGACATGCTGCGCCGGGCGGGAGCGGGCACCGTCGAGGTGGAGGAGGTGACGGGGAACCGGCCGCAGCCGCCCGCGGTACCCGACCGCGTCCTCACCGACGGCGACCTGATCGACCTGCCGGGGCGCAGGCTCCGGACGATCTGGACGCCCGGTCACACGCCCGGCCACGTCTGCCTGCACCTTGAGGACGCCGACCGGATCTTCACCGGGGACCACGTGCTGCCGGCGATCACGCCGCACATCGGGATCTACCCGTACGACCGCGCGGACGTGGATCCGCTCAGCGACTTCCTGGAGTCGCTGGAGAAGGTGAAGGGCCTGGGCCGGCTCGAAGCTCTCCCCGCCCATGAATGGATATTTCAGGACACGGGGGCTCGGGCGACGGAGATCGTCGTCCACCACGAGGAGAAGCTCCGACGGCTGGCCGCCCTGCTCGCCGAGGCCGAGGGACCTCTCACTATTTGGGAGATAGCTGGACGTATGACCTGGAATCGCCCGTGGGAGGACTTTCCTCCCGTACTGCGCGGGATGGCGGCCGGAGAGGCCGCGGCCCACCTGCGCACGCTGGAGGTTCGCGGAATCATCCGCCGCGCGACGGGAGTGGATCCGGTCCGGTTCGCCATACACTCATAGACATCGGATGTCTGGCGCGACCTGAGGACGGTGCAGAGTGGCGGTCACCGACGCCGCTATCGACAAGATCAAGCAGATGATCCTGTCTGGCGAGCTCGCCCCGGGCAGCAGGCTGCCCAAGGAGGCCGACCTGGCCGATCGGCTCGGACTGTCGCGCAACTCGCTGCGCGAGGCCGTCAGAGCCCTGGCCCTGATCAACGTGCTGGACGTGCGCCAGGGCGACGGCACGTACGTGACCAGCCTGGAGCCGAGGCTGCTGCTCGACGCGATGTCGTTCGTGGTCGACTTCCACCAGGACGACACCGTGCTGCAGTTCTTCCAGGTCCGGCGGATCCTGGAGCCCGCGGCGACCGCGATGGCGGCGACGTGCATGTCCGAGTCCGAGGTCGCCGAGCTGCGCAAGATCCTCGACGAGCTGCCTCCCGACCCGAGCGTCGAGCAGCTGGTCGCCAACGACCTGGAGTTCCACCAGCGCATCGCGGCGGGCTCGGGCAACGCGGTGCTGTGCTCCCTCATCGAGAGCCTCTCGGGGCCCACCACCAGGGCCAGGATCTGGCGGGGCCTCACCCAGGAGAACGCCCTGGAGAAGACCCGCGAGCAGCACACCGCGATCTGCGACGCCATCGCCGCCCGCCAGCCGGAGGTGGCGCGGGCCTGGGCCACGGTCCACATCGCCGGCGTCGAGGAGTGGCTCCGCAGCGCCCTCGCCTGACTCAGGTGAGCGCCTGCCGGGTGCGCCGCAGGAAGTCGCGCTCGGCCGCGTTGCCGGTGCGGGCGATCGCCGCCTCGTAGGCCCGCGCCGCCTCGGCGGTGCGGCCCAGACGCCGGAGCAGGTCGGCGCGGACGGCGTGGAACAGGTGGTAGCCGTCCAGGTCGAGGCCGTCGACCAGGGTGAGCGCCGCCCCCGGCCCCTCGACCTCGGCCACCGCGACCGCGCGGTTGAGGGCCGCCACCGGGTTGGGGGCCAGGGCCAGGAGCAGGTCGTACAGCGCCAGGATCTGCCACCAGTCGGTGAGGGCCGCGCTCGGCGCGTCGCTGTGGACGGCGTTGATCGCGGCCTGGATCTGGTACGGACCGGGCCGGTCGCGCCGCAGGCACCACCGGACGACGGCCTGGCCCTCGGTGATCAGGTCGCGGTCCCAGCGGCCCCGGTCCTGGTCCGCCAGCAGCACCAGGTCGCCGTCCGGCGTGGTGCGGGCGGCCCGGCGGGAGTCGACGAGCAGCATGAGCGCGAGCAGCCCCATGACCTCGGGTTCGCCGGGCATGAGCTCGGCCAGGAGCCGTCCCAGCCGGATGGCCTCCGCGCAGAGCTCCTCGCGCACCAGCCGCTCGCCCGAACTCGCCGTGTGGCCCTCGTTGAAGATGAGGTACACCACGGCCAGGACGGCCCGCAGCCGGTCAGGGAGATCGGCCTCGGCCGGGACACGGTACGGGATCCCCGCGTCACGGATCTTGTTCTTGGCCCGGACCAGGCGCTGGGCCATGGTCGGCTCGGGCACCAGGAAGGTCCTGGCGATCTCGGCGGTGGTGAGCCCGCCCAGCAGCCGCAGGGTCAGCGCGACCCGGGCGTTGGCGGCGAGCGCGGGATGGCAGCAGGTGAAGATCAGGCGGAGCCGGTCGTCGCGCACGGCGCTCTCCTCCAGCGGTTCGTCCCCGGCGTGCAGCAGGGCCGCCTGGGCGTGACGGTCCTGGCGGGTCGCCTCCCGGCGGAAGCGGTCGATCGCCCTGTTGCGGGCGGTGGTGATGATCCACCCCGCCGGGCTCGGCGGCAGGCCGGTGGAGGGCCACCGGCCCGCCGCGACGGTGAACGCGTCCTGGACCGCCTCCTCGGCGAGATCGATGTCGCCGAGGAGACGCACCAGGACCGCGACCGCGCGCCCGTACTCGGCACGGAACACGCGGTCGATCTCCGAGGCGGGGACGCCCGGCATACCGGACGTCAGCCGTCCACCTCGCCCTGGAACGGCCGCACCTCGATCGGGAGGAGGCCGATCGCCAGGGCGAGCCTGCGACCCCATTCGAGCGCCGCGTCGAGGTCGGGCGCCCTGACGACCGTGAACCCGCCGAGGTGTTCCTTGCCCTCGGTGTACGGGCCGTCGGTCATGAGCGTGTCGCCGTCCTTCACCCGGATCACGGTCGCCGTGTCCGGGGAGTGCAGGCCGCCGGAGAAGACCCACGCACCGGCGTCCTTCATCTCCTGTTCCAGGATCTCCAGATTCCGGGCGATCGGCCCCAGTACCTCGGGACCGGGAGAACCTCCGCCGGGCTGGTAAATGCTGAGCAGATACTGTTTCATCGCGCGTTCCTCCTGGACGACCGGTGCGGCGCCGTCGCCGCCTTCCTACCCGTCACACGAACGGCGCCGGGCGCATTCGACACCGGGCGCGGCGTCCTTCGAAGATATTTCCGCCCCGACACGGAACCGTGCTCAGACGCCGAGCCGGGTTTCCCCTCTCGTTCGCCTGTGTTCGCAGGTGTCGTGACCATCTCCGTCCCCAAGAACACGATCTTCCCGGAACCGGCGCTCCGGGTGGATCGGCTCCCCGGAGGCTGAGCATGCACCCCGCGGAGGGCCCCGAGCCGCCGGACGGAGAACTCACGACCACGGACTCGGAGGGGAGGTGGGACCAAAACACTTTCCTCAGGCAATACATTAACCAGGTAAAGATTTATGGCCGACTCCTCCGGCCGAACGATTGGAGTACGCCATGCGCATCGGTGTCGCGCTGCCCACCGATCACACGCGGCTGTCCGCCGCGGCCAACTCCGTCGACACCCTGGTCGGCGAGGTGAGGGAACTCGCCGCCGCGGGGCTGACCTCGGCCTGGTTCACCCAGCGGTTCGACCACGACGCCATCACGGTGGCCGCGCTGGCCGCGCGCGAGGTGCCCGGCATCGACGTCGGCACCGCGATCGTGCCGATCTACCCGCGGCACCCGATCGCGATGTCGATGCAGGCCCAGACCGCACAGGCGGCCGGCCACGGGCGCTTCACGCTGGGCGTCGGGCTGTCGATCAAGTCGTTCGTCGAGGAGACCTACGGGATCGCGCCGCACCCCAGGATCCGGCATCTGCGGGAGTACCTGGAGGTGCTGCGCGACCTCTTCGAGAACGGCACCGCGAACCTGGGCGGCGAGACGCTGGTCGCCAGGACCTCCCTACCGGCGAGCGTGCCGGGCGCGCGGCCGCGGGTGCCGGTGCTGGTCGCGGCGGCGGGCGAGCAGACCCTGCGCGCCGCGGGCGAACTCGCCGACGGCGCGCTGCCGATCCTGTCCGGCCCGCGCACGCTGGCCGAGTACACCGTGCCGACCATCGCCCGGTACGCGGAGGCGGCCGGGCGGCCGGCGCCCCGGGTCGCCGCGATCGTCTCCGGCGTGGTGACCGCCGACGTGGCGGGCGCCCGGGCCCGCGCGGAGGAGAACATGGGGTACTACGGGACCATCCCGTCCTATCGCGCGGCACTGGACCGCGAGGGCGTCGACCATCCCGCCGATCTGGTGGCGATCGGAGACGAGGAACTCCTCGCGGACCAGGTGACCGCGTACTTCGAGGCGGGCGTGACCGAACTCGTCTACACCCAGACCGCGATCGGTTCCGCGGAGGACGAGCGCCGCACCTGGAAACTGCTCGGCGAGCTGGCCTCAGGACACCGGCACGGACCGGCGGCGGTGCCCGCCGCGAGAGGGGAACGACACGATGACGACGATGCTCGCGCAGATCGGTGACCTGCACCTGGACGACGGCGAACGGACGACCCGGCGCGCCACCCGGATCATGGACTACCTGCGGGCCCTGCCCCGCCTCCCCGACGCCGTGCTGGTCACCGGGACATCACCGACCACGGCGATGAGTCCGAGGCGGAGTGCAGCCGTTCCGGACAGCGAACCTCCAATAGAACACACCAGACCGGTGCCGACGTAATCGTGGCGGTCAGTTCTCACGCCCACGCCGACGAGACGGCTTCGCAAGATCACGACAACGAGCCACCGGATCGTCGATTTCCGTCAGGTTCGGGCCGGCGCCGTCACCATCACAGCAAGCGGGCTTGGTGCGCTCGCCCACCGGCGGTTCGTGCAGCCCGCACACCTGCCACAGCGAGGTGTAGACGTCATGTGTGCGGTTGCGCTCGTCATGAGGTCCCAACATCAGAATCCATGAACGGCCCAGGCCCTCGAACGCGACCACGACGCGCATGGCCGCTCTCAAGTGCTTGACGCACAGGCGGTTCACCGGAATCTCTCCGGTGAGTCGATAGCCGAGAGCCGCGCAACCTCGCGCTTCCAGATCACCGACGAAAGCGACGAAGGCTCTCAGGTCAGCTCCGCGCAACGTCTCGGCCTGCTTCTCCGCGAGAACGGAGAGATAGACCTCAGTCTTCGTCAGCGGCCGGTTCCGAGTTCCTGGAACCCCACTCCGCCCGGATCTCCCGCCACGGGCGGCCCTCGTTCTGGCTCATCTGCCGAAGACCGTCAGCCAGCTGGTCACTCTCCAGAAACTCCTGGTCCTGCAAGCGGCGCCAGACGGCCTCGGCGAGATTGCGGGTACGGCCGACCCGGCGCAGGTCCTGGACAAGGGTCGCCACGGCGTAAAGGCGTTCGGCCTCAAGCATCAGTCGTGGCTTTCCCCTGACCTGCGTGAGCAGCCCTTCCCCGACCCATGCGCGAACCGTCTTCTCGTCAACACCAAGGAGCTTGGCCGCGACCGTCGCTCGCACCGGCTCGGCATGAGCGAGCAGGTCGTGAACGACTTCCCTGACCGTGTCACGAGTGTCGGCCTCGTGGGTGCTGGCGGCCACTCCGTCCAGTCGCTGCGCCTGGTCGAACAGGGCCAGTGCGGCCCGCTCCTCGACCTCTTTCCTGCGAAGGGTCTGCGTCGCACCGGCCCTCTCGTGATCGCCCCGCGCCGACGCCGCCCGATGCTTCCGTTTTTTGACCGCTCCCGCCGAAGCTTTCCCGGGCTTGGCATCAACCATGAGGAGGCCTCCTTCCCGCCTCATACTACTCCCTGATTCTGGCCCAAAATCGGGAATCAGCAGGATCTCGGGCTCCCCTGCCGCGGCGCGTTCAGGGGATGAGGCCTTCGGCGGCGAGGTCGGCCCACAGGGCCTCGGGGACGGGCTTGGCGGTCAGTTCCGCGTTGCGGGTCACCTCGGCGGCGGAGCGGGCGCCGATGACCACGCTGGCGACGGCGGGGTGGCGCAGGGGGAAGGCGAGGGCCGCCTGGGGCAGGGTGACGTCGTGGCGCTCGCAGACGGCGGCGATGCGGCGGGCGCGCTCCAGGAGCGGGCCGGGGGCGGGGGCGTAGTCGTAGGTGCCCGACGGGTCGTGGGTGGCCAGCAGGCCGCTGTTGAACACCCCGGCGGCGAGCACCGAGACGCCGCGCTCGGCGCACAGCGGCAGCAGCTCGTCCTCGCCCGACTGGTCGAGGAGGGTGTAGCGCCCGGCGAGCATGACCATGTCGACATCGGTCTCGCGGACGAACCGGGCGAGCATTCCCGTCTGGTTCATGCCGGCCCCGACGGCCTTGACGACGCCCTGGTCGCGCAGCTCGGCCAGGGCCGGGTACGCCTCGGAGACGGCCTGCTCCCAGTGGTCGTCCGGGTCGTGGATCAAGGCGATGTCGACCGCGTCGAGACCGAGCCGCTCCAGGCTCTCCTCCAGCGACCGCAGCACCCCGCCCCGCGAGAAGTCCCACACCCGGCGCAGGTCGGCGGGAACGTCGAAGCCCTGGTCGTCCCGGCCGAAGGGGCCCTCGCCGGTGGCGGGCACGAGCAGGCGGCCGACCTTGGTGGACAGGGCGTAGGAGTCGCGGGGCCTCTCCGCCAGGGCGGCGCCGAGACGCCGCTCCGACAGGCCGAGCCCGTAGTGGGGCGCGGTGTCGAACAGGCGGATCCCCGCCTCGTAGGCCGCGTCCACCGCCGCGCGCGCCGTGTCCTCGCCGACCTCCGAGAACAGGTTCCCGATCGGGGCCGTGCCGAAGCCGTATCTGCTGACCTGCACCGCTTGCTCCGTTCTGTACGGCTTCATGGCTCTCATGCCGCTTGATGCATTTGTATCGCTTCATGCCTCGCGGGTGGTCATCCATTTCCACACGTGTCCGCGTGGGCTCCACCACCCGTACGGGCCCAGGGTTTCGCGCGGGCCTCGCGCCCGTACGGCTTCACGTCCCCGTACGGGCTGCGCGTCCACGCGGCTCACGCCCCGTCGAAGGCTCCCGCCCTTGTCGAAGGCTCACGCCCCTGCGCCAAAGGCTCACGCCCCCGTCGAGGCGGCCGCGTCAGTCTTGGGCCTTGCCGCCCGCCAGGCGGCTGATCATCAGGGCGACCAGGATGATCGAGCCGTAGACGAGCTGCTTCCACTCGCCGGGGACGCCCTTCAGGGTCAGGATGTTCTCGACGAGGCCGATCACCAGGACACCGGTGAGCGCGCCGAGGATCGTCCCCTTGCCGCCGTCCATGCTGACGCCGCCGATGACGGCCGCGGCGAAGGCCATGAAGATCCAGCCGACGCCCTGGTTGGCGCTGATGCCGCCCAGCCGGCCGGTCTCCAGCACTCCGGCGAGCGCGGCGACGATCCCGCCGATGACGAAGACGACCCAGAGGACCCGCTCGACCCTGATGCCGGCCGCGCGGGCGGCGTCGGCGTTGCCGCCGATGGCGTAGAGCGAGCGGCCACCCCGGAAGTAGCCGAGGGCGACGATGGCCACCGCGAAGAGGACGCCGGTGATCCAGATGGCCGCCGGCAGGCCGAGCCAGCGGGCGCTGCCGAGGTAGAGGAACGACTCGGGCAGCTCGAACAGGCTCTTGCCCTGGGTGAGACCCAGCTGGAGGCCGTGCACGACGATCATCATGGCCAGCGTGACGATGAAGGCCGACAGCTGGAACCGCAGGATCAGGAAGCCGTTGAAGGCGCCGACCAGGCCGCCGACCAGCAGGCACAGCGGGATGGCCAGGATGCCGGGCAGCTCCAGGCCGAACCCTCCGGCCGCCACCGGGATGACCAGCATCACGCCGAAGGCGGGCGCCATGCCGACCGTGGACTCCAGCGACAGGTCGAACTTGCCCGCGATCAGGATCAGCGCCTCGGCGAGGACCACCAGCGCCAGGGCCGACTGCTGCTGCAGCACGTTGGTCAGGTTGCCCGTGGTGAGGAAGACCGGGTCCACGAAGGAGCCGGCGATCAGCAGAACGACGATCACCGGGACCAGGGTGAGGTCGCGGAACCGCCCGAGCTGGACGCGGCGGCCCTGCGGGGCCGCCAGCACGGGCGGGGGGGTCTTTGTCGTGGTCATGAGTGCTCGATACCTTCCATCGCCGCCACCAGCTCGTTGTCGGTCCAGCCGCGCGGCACGTCCTTGACGATCCTGCCGTGGAACATGACGAGGACGCGATCGCAGATTCGCAGGTCGTCGAGCTCGTCGGAGACCAGGACGGCCCCCGCCCCCCGCTCGGCCGCGTCCTCCACGGCGCCGAGCAGGGAGTGCTTCGCCTTGACGTCCACCCCGGCGGTCGGGTTGATCACCACGAGCGCGTTCGGGTCGTCGGCGAGCGCCCTGGCCAGCACCACCTTCTGGGCGTTGCCGCCGGACAGGTCGGCCACCTGCTGGTCGGGGCCCGTCGTCTTGATGTCCAGCAGGTCGATCATCCGGGTGCCGCGCTCGCGGCGGCGGGCCGGGGAGACCACGCCGTAGCGGCCGAGCTTGTGGGCGATCGGGATGGTCGCGTTCTCGGCGATCGAGAGCAGCGGCACGAAACCCTGGTGGTGCCTGTCCTGGGGGACGAACCCGAGCCCGGCGCGGAGCGCGGAGGGCACGTCGCCCTGCCTGATGTCGGTGCCGTTGACGGTCACCGTCCCGGTGTCGGCCCGGTGCAGGCCGACCAGGGTCTCGGCGAGACCGACCTTGCCGCTGCTGCCGGAACCGGCGAGGCCGACGATCTCCCCCGCCCTGACGGCGAGGTCCACGTCCTCGTAGCGCCCGGCGAGACTGAGTGCCCGCGCGGACAGCACCACGGGGGCCGAGGGGGCGACCGTCCGGGTGCGGTACTCGTAGGCGGCGGTGGCCTCGCCGGTCATCGCGTCCACGAGCCGGTCGTGGGGCAGGTCGCCGACCGGGGCGGTGACGATGTGCCGGGCGTCACGGAAGACCGAGACGCTCTGGCAGATCTCGTACACCTCCTCCAGGTGGTGGGAGATGAACATCATCGTGACGCCCTGCTCGCGCAGGGAGCGCATCCGGTCGAAGAGCCGCTGGATGGCCGGGCCGTCGAGCTGCGCGGTGGGCTCGTCCAGGATGATGAACCGGGCGCCGAACGACAGCGCCCTGGCGATCTCCAGCAACTGGCGCTGCTCGACCCCCAGGTCTCCGGCCATGGTCTCCGCGTCGACGTCCACGCCGTACTGCTCGAGCAACTGGCGGGCCCGCGTGCGAAGGCTCCGCCAGCTGATCCTGCCCCGCTCCGTCTGGCGGTTCAGGAAGAGGTTCTCCGCGACGGACAGGGTGGGGATGATCGTCGACTTCTGGTAGACGCACGCGACCCTCTGCCGCCAGGCGTCCCGGTCGGCCGGCGGCGGCGCGGGCTGCCCGGCGAAGCGGACCTCGCCCTCGTCGGGACGCTGGAGCCCGGTCAGGATCGACACCAGCGTGGACTTGCCCGCGCCGTTCCTGCCGACGAGCGCGTGCGTCTCCCCCTCGCTGATGGCGATCCCGGCACCGTTGAGCGCGGTGGTCGGGCCGAAGCGCTTGGTGATCCCAAGCGCCTCGACTGCCTTGACGGAAGATGTCATCACTTGACCTGGTTACCCCAGAGAGCCTGGTCGTCCACGTTCTCCTTGGTGACCAGGGGAGCGGGGAGCTGGTCCTCGAGACCGTTCGGCAGCTGGATGATCGTGCTGTCGTGGTCGGTCGGGCCGGGCTGGAAGGTCTTGCCCTCGGCCGCGGCCTTGGCGTAGAAGAGCGCGTACTTGGCGTAGAGGTCGGCCGGCTGGGAGACCGTGGCGTCGATCTCGCCCTTGCGGATCGCCTCGAACTCCTGCGGGATGCCGTCGTTGGAGATCACGAAGACGTGCTTGGGGTCCTCCGGCGGCACGATCAGGCCCTTGGCCTTGAGCACCTGGAGGGTGGGGGCCAGGTGGACGCCTCCGGCGTGCATGTAGACGCCCTTGATGTCCGGGTGCTGCTCGAGACGGGTCTGGAGCATGGAGGCGGCCTTCGTGCCCTCCCACTCGGTCGGCTCCTCGAAGACCGTGATGCCGGGGAACTTGTCCTTCATGCAGCCGCGGAACGCCTCGGCCCGGTCACGGCCGTTGATCGACGAGAGCGCGCCCATGAGCTGGACGACCTTGCCCTTGCCGCCGAGCTTCTCGCCGAGGAACTCGCACGCCTTCGTGCCGTACGCCTTGTTGTCGGCCCGCACGACCATGTAGACCTTGCCCTTGTCGGGGCGGGTGTCCACGGTGACGACGGGGATGTTCTTGCCCTCCAGCGACTGCAGCGTGGAGGCGATGGCACCGGTGTCCTGCGGGGCCATGACGATCACCTTGGCGCCCTGGCCGGTCAGGGCCTGGGTGTTGGCGACCAGCTTGGCCACGTCGTTCTGCGAGTTGGTCGGCGGCATCAGGTCGACGCCCAGCTCGGTCGCCATCTGGGGGACGTACTTGTTGTACGAGTTCCAGAAGTCGGAGTCGGTGCGGGGGAAGTCGATTCCGACCTTGGCGCCCGCGGGGGCGGCGGCCGCGTCACCGGTGGGCTGGGCCGCGGTGGTGGCGGGCTCCGACGATCCGCAGGCGGAGAGGGTGAAGGAGATCGCGAGCAGTGCCGCACCTGTCGCCGCGGGTCCGATTTTCATACCGTTGCCTCGATTCAAAGCTGTATGGGGGGTGAATTATTTCTCGACCGACGCGTGGAGCCCGGTCATGACTTCGGCCGGAGCCTGAGCCCCTGCATCCCGCCGTCCACGGCCAGGACCGTGCCGGTGGTGGCCGCCGCGAGCGGGCTCGCGAGGTAGGCGATCGCCGCGGCGACCTCCGGGGCGCTCACCAGGCGGCCCATCGGCTGGCGGGCCTCCAGGGCCGCCCGCTCGGCCGCCGGGTCCTGTGCCGCGTCGAGCAGGCGCTGCACCCAGGGGGTGTCGGCGGTGCCGGGGTTGACGCAGTTGACCCGGATGCCCTCGCGGACGTGGTCGGCCGCCATCGCCAGGGTCAGCGACTGGATGGCCCCCTTGGACGCGCTGTAGAGCGCCCGCTGGGGCAGTCCCGCCGTCGCCGCGATCGAGCAGGTGTTGACGATCGCGGCGTGCGCCGAGCGGCGCAGGTGCGGCAGGCTCGCCCGGGTGACCCGGACGATGCCCAGGACGTTGACGTCCAGGACCCTGAACCACTCCTCGTAGGGGTTGTCCTCGATCGTCCCGGCGGCGCCGATCCCGGCGTTGTTGACCAGGATGTCCAGGCCGCCGAGCCGCTCGACGGCCTGGGCGACGGCCGCGTTGACCGCCTCCTCGTCGGTGACGTCCGCCCTGACCTCGACGAACGGGCCGCCGGAGGCGTTGATGTCGAGGGAGGCCACCCTCGCGCCCCGCTCGGCGAGCAGGGTGGCGGTGGCCAGGCCGATGCCGGAGCCGCCACCGGTGACCAGGGCGCGCAGGCCGTCGAACTCACCCATTGAGGGACCTCCATACCGGGCCGTCGGGGTAGGTGTAGTCGATGATCGAGGCGGCGTGCATGGCCGCTCCGAAGCCGGGCCGGCTCGGCGCGGCGTAGGCGCCGTTCTCGATCACCACGGGATCGACGAAGTGCTCGTGGAGGTGGTCGACGTACTCGATCACCTTGCCCTCCATCGAGCCGCTGACCGCGACGTAGTCGAACATCGACAGGTGCTGCACCAGCTCGCACAGGCCGACCCCGCCCGCGTGCGGGCAGACCGGGACGCCGAACTTGGCGGCGAGCAGCAGGATCGCGACGTTCTCGTTCACGCCGGCGACGCGGGCCGCGTCGATCTGCAGGTAGGAGATCGCGCCGGCCTGCAGGAGCTGCTTGAAGACCATGCGGTTCTGCACGTGCTCGCCGGTGGCCACCGGGATGGGCGCGATGCCCCGGGCGATGGCGGCGTGGCCGAGCACGTCGTCGGGGCTGGTCGGCTCCTCCACCCAGTGCGGGCGGAACTCCGCGAGGGCGTTCACCCAGGCGATGGCGGAGTCGACGTCCCAGCGCTGGTTGGCGTCGATCGCGATGGGGAAGTCCTCGCCGCAGGTCTCGCGGGCGATGCGCATCCGCCGCCTGTCGTCCTCCAGGTCGGCGCCGACCTTCAGCTTGATCTGGGTGAAGCCCTCGTCCATCGCCTCCTTGCACAGGCGGCGCAGCTTGTCGTCGCCGTAGCCGAGCCACCCCGGGGAGGTCGTGTAGGCCGGGTAGCCGTGCTCGCGCAGGTGGGCCACGCGCTCGCGCCTGCCGGGCTCGGCGGCGCGCAGGATCTCCAGCGCCTCCCGCGGGGTGAGCGCGTCGGTGAGGTAGCGGAAGTCGACAAGCTCGACGAGCTCCTCGGGGGACATCTCGGCCAGCAGCAGCCAGAGGGGCTTGCCCGCCCGCTTGGCCTTGAGGTCCCAGAGCGCGTTGACCACGGCGGAGATCGCCATGTGCATGACGCCCTTCTCCGGGCCGAGCCAGCGCAGCTGGGAGTCGTGGACCATGTCCTTCCAGAGCGCGCCCATGTCCTCGACGTCCCTGCCGAGCACGTACGGCTCCAGGGCCCTGATCGCGGCGGTCTGCACCTCGTTGCCGCGCCCGATGGTGAAGGCGAAGCCGTGGCCCTCGAACCCGTCGTCGGTCCGCAGGACCAGGTAGGCGGCCGAGTAGTCGGGGTCGGGGTTCATCGCGTCGGAGCCGTCGAGCTCCAGCGAGGTGGGGAAGCGGATGTCGTGGGTCTCCATCGAGATGACGCGGTACGCGCCGACCCCCGCCAGAACCTCCTCCGCCGCCTCGGCCACGATGGCTTCGACCGGCGCGTCCTCGCGGGTGTCGATCCTGTCGCTCATGCCTGCCCCACGGTCTGTCGCTGGCTCCCGAGGCCGTCGATCTCCAGCTCCACGGTCTGCCCGGCGCGCAGGTACGGCGTGCCGGGCAGGCCGAGCGCGACGCCCGCCGGGGTGCCGGTGTTGATGAGGTCACCGGGTTCGAGGACCATGAACCGGCTGAGGTAGCGGACGACCTCCGCCACCGTGAAGATCATGTTCTTGGTGTCGCCGTTCTGGAACCGCGTGCCGTCCACCCACAGGCGCAGACCCAGGGCCTGCGGGTCGGCGATCTCGTCGGGGGTGACCAGCCAGGGGCCGAGCGGGTTGAAGGTCTCGCAGGACTTCCCCTTGTCCCACTGGCCGCCGCGCTCCAGCTGGAACTCGCGCTCGGAGACGTCGTTGGAGACGGCGTAGCCCGCGATCTTGGACAGTGCCTCCTCGTGCGTCTCGACGTAGCGGGCCGTCTCGCCGATGACGACGGCCAGCTCGACCTCCCAGTCGGTCTTCACGCTGTCCCTGGGGATGAGCACCTCGTCGTTGGGCCCGACGATCGTGTTGGGAGCCTTCATGAAGACGATCGGCTCGGCCGGGATCGCGGCGTTCGTCTCCTCCGCGTGGTCGCGGTAGTTGAGCCCGATGCACACGATCTTCCCTGGTCGCGCGATCGGAGCGCCGATCCGCAGCCCCTCGGCGTCCAGCACGGGAAGCTCGTCCCGCTCCAGCGCCTCTCGGACGCGAGCCACTCCCCCGGAAGCGAAGAAAGCCCCGTCGATCTCGGCTTCCGAGATTTCGCGGAGATTACCGGCCCCGTCCAGGACGGCCGGTCGCTCCTGGCCGACGGGTCCCACTCGCAGCAGCTTCACACCGCACCCTTCGTTGATACATCGGATGTCTTGTCTCGTGATGCTGAACGACGCCGAACCCCGGTGTCAACCCCTCACCGGCCGATACATCCGATCCGTTATCGAGGAGAAACCGCAGCTGACAGGGGTAATGCCGGATCGTGCCCTAATTTTGACCTCCAGTCATCGGGTTTCCTCGCGCGGACGGAAATGGAGATCATCTGGGACGTTCGCGGTGGTGAGGGGCACAAAAGTGATCAACCGTCCAGAAACATCGGAGGATGAGGCTTGTTACGGCGGAATTTCGGTGCTATCTCCTTGAAACAGTCCCGCCCTGTGATCGGAGGAATCCGTTGCCCCGCCCCCCACGACGCCGTCTCGGCGTCGCACTCCTCGCCGCTCTCACCCTCGCCACCGGGTTATACGGCCAGAGCTCGGCCAACGCGGAGCCGTCAGCAAATATGACCACGCCAAATACACCCGATGACTTGACGCTCTGGTACGACAAACCGGCCACCGACTGGGAGACCCAGGCGCTGCCGATCGGCAACGGCGCGCTGGGCGCCATGGTGTTCGGCGGCGTGAACAGCGAGCAGATCCAGTTCAACGAGAAGTCCCTGTGGACCGGCGGCCCCGGCGCGAACGGCTACGACTTCGGCAACTGGACCTCCCCCAGGCCGAACGCGATCGCCGAGGTCAGGGCACAGATCGACCGCGACGGCAGGATGTCCCCCGAGGCGGTGGCGGCCAAGCTCGGCCAGCCCAAGAGCGGCTTCGGCGCCTACCAGACCTTCGGGGACCTCTGGCTGGACATGCCCGAGATCCCCGGGAACACCGTCACCGGCTACCGACGGGAGCTGGACCTGCGCGACGCGGTCGCCAGGGTCGGCTACACCGCGAACGGGGTGACCCACTCCCGCGAGTACTTCGCCAGCCACCCCGGCAACGTCGTCGTCGGCAAGGTCTCCGCCGACAAGCGCGGCAAGGTCTCCTTCACGCTGCGCACCTCCTCGCCTCGTGACGACAAGCAGGTCTCGGTCTCCAAGGGCCGCCTCACCGTCAAGGGCGTGCTCGCCGACAACGGCATGAGGTTCGAGTCGCAGGTCCAGGTGATCACCCGGGGCGGCACCCGCACCGACGGCACCGACAAGATCACCGTCACGGACGCCGACAGCGCGGTGTTCGTGCTGTCGGCGGGCACCGACTACTCCGACGTCTACCCGGCCTACCGGACCGTGGACCCGCACGCCAAGGTGACCAAGGCGGTCGACAGGGCCTCCCGCAAGTCGTACGAGGAGCTCAGGTCCGAGCACCAGGCCGACTACCGGAAGCTGTTCGACCGGGTCGAGCTGGACCTCGGGCAGAAGACCCCGGCCATCCCGACGGACAGGCTGCGCGCGGCGTACACCGGTGGCGCCTCGGCCGACGACCGGGCGCTGGAGGCGATGTTCTTCGCCTACGGCCGCTACCTGCTGATCGCCTCCTCCAGGGAGGGGTCGCTCCCGGCCAACCTGCAGGGCGTGTGGAACAACTCCACCAATCCCCCCTGGTCGGCCGACTACCACGTCAACATCAACCTGCAGATGAACTACTGGCTCGCCGAGCAGACCAACCTCGCCGAGACGACCGAGCCGTACGACAGCTACATCCGGTCGATGGTCGCCCCCGGGCAGAAGACCGCGAAGGAGATGTTCGGGGCGCGCGGCTGGGTGGTGCACAACGAGACCAACCCGTTCGGCTTCACCGGCGTGCACAACTGGGCCACCTCGTTCTGGTTCCCCGACGCGGCGGCGTGGGTGACCCAGCAGATGTACGACCACTACCGCTTCAGCGGCGACACCAAGTACCTGCGCAAGACCGCGTACCCGGTGATGAAGGGCGCGGCCGAGTTCTGGCTGGACACCCTCTACACCGACCCGCGTGACGGCAGGCTGGTGGTCTCCCCCAGCTACTCCCCCGAGCAGGGCGACTTCACGGCGGGCGCCTCGATGTCCCAGCAGATCGTCTTCGACCTGCTGACCAACACCCTGGAGGCGGCCGAGGAGCTGAAGACCGACAAGGCCTTCCAGTCCGAGGTGAAGGCCGCGCTGGCCAAGCTCGACCCGGGCATCAGGATCGGTTCCTGGGGACAGCTCCAGGAGTGGAAGGAGGACCTGGACGACCGGGGCAACACCCACCGGCACGTCTCCCACCTGTTCGCCCTGCACCCCGGACGGCAGATCACGGCCGGCACCCCGGAGGCCGAGGCGGCCAAGATCTCGCTCACCGCGCGGGGCGACGGCGGCACCGGCTGGAGCAAGGCGTGGAAGGTCAACTTCTGGGCCCGCCTGCTGGACGGCGACCACTCGCACAAGATGCTCAGCGAGCAGCTCAAGGGCTCCACGCTGGACAACCTGTGGGACACCCACCCGCCGTTCCAGATCGACGGCAACTTCGGCGCGACCTCCGGCATCGCCGAGATGCTGCTGCAGAGCCAGCACGACACGGTCCACGTGCTGCCCGCGCTGCCGTCGGCCTGGTCCACCGGGTCGGTCACCGGCCTGCGCGCCCGGGGCGACGTGACCGTGGACGCCTCGTGGAAGGACGGCAACGCCGACAGGGTCACCGTGCACGCCGGGACGTCCGGCCCCCTCAAGGTCCGCGCCGCCATGATCGGTGGCCGCTACCACGTCGAGGACGAGCGTGGCCGGACGATCACCCCGCACCGCGACGGTGACGTCATCACCATCGACGCCAAGGCGGGCAGGTCCTACACGCTCGTCAACGAGGTGACCGTCAAGATCACCGCCCCGGTCGTCGCGGGCGCCGGCGAGTCGATCCCGGTCACCGTCACCGTCACCGCGACCGGCCGGGAGAACGTGCCCGCCGGCACGCTGACCCTCGCCCTGCCGCAGGGCTGGACCGCCGCCCCCGCCTCGATCGAGGTGCCCGCCGTCTCGCCGGGCAACCCGAAGACCTTCACGTTCTCGGTGGCCGTCGGTCCCGCGAACGGGACCAGGTCCGCGCGGGTCGCGGCGGAGCTGTCGGGAAGCGGCTGGAAGGCCGGCGGCTCGGCGGCCGTCGGCCTCAACCCGTGCGTCTCCCCCCCGGCGGACCGGGCCGTCGTCGCCTGGGACCCGACGTCGGGAACGACCGTCACCGACACCTCCGGCAGCGGCAGGAACGCCACCGTCGTCGGCGGCGCGACCTACGACACCGGGGCCCCGAGCGGCAGCGGGCTGGTCCTGAACGGCTCGACCTACCTCACCACCGGGAACACCCTGCTGGGCTACCTGCCCGAGGCGACGTTCGCGGCCGAGGTCAAGATCGAGGGGACCGGCTACCGGCGACTCTTCGACTCCCAGCCCGGCGGCAACCCGGGCACCGACGGGATCATCGTCGACCTCACCCCCTCCAACACCCTGCGCTTCATCGGCGCCGGGCAGAACGTGGGGCTGAGCGGGACGATCCCGACCGGCCGCTACATCGACCTCGTCGTCACCATGGACCGCAACGGCGTGATCAACGCCTACGTCGACGGCACCCGGGTCGGCGGCGGCACGGCCACCAACGACGGCATCACCGGCTGCACCTCCCGGCCGCTGCGCTTCGGCGCCGACCAGGACGGCGGCCAGCGCCTGAGCGGCGCGGTCGACCGCATGGCCATCCTGCCGAAGGCCCTGACCGCCGCGGAGGTGGGAACCTGGCGCGACATCGCGTTCTGACCCCGGCGCTCCCGTACGCGGTCCACCCCCGGTTCCCCCGTCGGAACCGGTTCTGAATCCCCCGTGAGGCCCGGGACGCACCCACGCGTCCCGGGCCTCGCGACCGTGTGCGGTGCCGAGGGCCGCCGTGCGGGATGCCCGGCAGCATCGCGCGAAATGTCTGCGGCCGTGGTCCGGGGTCCTAACTTGACGGGCCCCCCCTGCCGTAATAGAACACGTTTCAGAAAGAGGAATCGCCAGACGCCCGATCAAGCGCCTGGTGGATCGGCGTGCCCCGGGCGGGAGGCGGGAACATCGGAAAGTCCCGCGATCGCCACGTTCGCGATGGATTCTCAGCGAACAGGGAGGGTACGCCGCTGACCGCACCCCAGGCCGTACCGACAATGAGCCGTGTCACGAGAACGCCGACCCGGCTCGCAGGAGGACCGATGGATATCGATCTGGTCGACCAGGACTTCTATTGGCGGAACGGCGCGCCGTACGAGCAGCTGGCCTGGCTACGGGCGAACGCGCCGGTCTACGCGCACCCGGGCGACACCGAGCGGGGCTGGCCCGGCTTCTGGGCGGTCACCAGGCACGCCGACGTGGTGCAGGTCTCCCGCCGCTCCGACCTGTTCTCCTCGAGCAGGAAACTCGCGCTCTTCAACGAGATGCCCGAGGACCAGATGGCCCTGCAGCGGATGATGATGCTCAACCAGGACCCGCCGGACCACACCCGGCGGCGCTCCCTGGTCAACCGGGGTTTCACCCCGCGCATGATGGGCGCCCTGGAGCAGCACATCCGCGACATCTGCCACGAGCTGGTGGACGAGGCCAAGGGACGCGGTTCGGTCGACTTCGTCAGGGACATCGCCGCCCCGCTGCCGCTGTACGTGATCTGCGAGCTGCTCGGCGCCCCCGTCGAGGACCGTGACAAGATCTTCAGCTGGTCCAACCAGATGATCGGGGCCGAGGATCCCGACTACGCGGCCGACCCCGAAGAGGGCACGAACGCGGCCATGGAGGTCTACGCCTACGCCAACGCCCTGGCCGCCGAGCGGCGCGCACAGCCCCGCGAGGACATCGTCACCAAGCTGATCATGCCCGACGCCGCCGGGGAGACGCTCACCGAGGAGGAGTTCGACCTGTTCGTGCTGCTGCTCGTGGTGGCGGGCAACGAGACCACCCGCAACGCGGCCTCGGGCGGCATGCTCGCCTTCTTCGAGAACCCCGAGCAGTGGCGGCGACTGGTCGCCGACCGCGCCCTCGCCCGCACCGCGGCCGACGAGATCGTCCGCTGGGTCTCCCCGGTGAACCTCTTCCGCCGTACGGCCACCACCGACACGACGATCGGCGGGCAGGAGGTCAAGGAGGACGACAAGATCGTGGTCTTCTACAGCTCCGCCAACCGGGACGAGGAGGTGTTCGCCGATCCCGGCGTCTTCGACATCGGTCGTGACCCCAACCCGCACATCGGCTTCGGCGGCGGCGGGGCCCACTTCTGCCTGGGCAACCATCTCGCCAAGCTGGAACTGCGGGTCCTCTTCGAGGTGCTGGCCGAGCGGCTGCCCGGCCTGGAGCAGGCCGGTGAGGCCCGCCGCCTGCGGTCCAACTTCATCAACGGCATCAAGGACCTGCCGGTCTCCGTCGCCTGAGGTCCGGCGCCGCCGGGGACGACACCGAGAACTCCACCGAGAGCGACACGGAGAACGACGCCGGAGACGGCGCCGAAAGGCCATGCGGGGCCGGGCGGCCCCGCATGGCCTTTCTCGTGCCGACATGCCGGCGGCTGCGGTGATGTCGGTGGCATGGGGAAAGGCCGGAGAGATCCCCGCCTCTCCGGCTCGTCCAGCGGGTCACAGGGGTGACAACGCCCCCACCTTTTAAACATTTTGTTGAACACTAGATATTGACAACAAGTTGTTCGACGGCTCATCCTGGTCGCATGCCCGCTTCTCATGACGGATCATCCGACCCCTTCACGCCTCCCGACCCGGGCCTGACCCGGGCGCATCGCGAGTACGCCTCCCTGTCGCGCATCGCCGAGCGCCACGCGGCCGATGAGGGCCGGCGCCTCCGGCAGGTCCACCCCACGGTCCTCGGAGCCCACGAGGCCGTCAGGCTCGTGACGTTCCTCCTGAGCGGCAGCGCCCATCGCGAGGAGGGCGAGCCGGAGGTGGACCACGCCGACATCACCGCCGCCCTGACCCTCCTGCCCAGGGTCCGCGCGGAAATGGACGAGCTGGAGGCGTCGCTCCTCCTCATGGCGCGGGGCCGCGACCTCACCTGGCAGGAGATCGCGTTTGGTCTCGGCCTCGCCACCCCCCAGGCGGCCAAGCAACGCTACGAGCGCCTGGCGGGCCGCACCACCGCCCGGCCGGCCCAGAAGCCGGGTTGAGCGACCGGTGTTCTCCGGTGGCCTCGCGGTGCTCCTTCTTCGCATGCCGGGGTGATCGTTGCCGGTCACCGGGAGAGGAGAGGCGGCCACATGGTGTCGTTCCTCGCCGGGTTCACCCGAGTGCGGCGCTGTCCATCTCGCGTGCCGGCCTGCCGGAGCTCTTGTTCTCGTCCGAGGTCGGCAGGCCCGCGGAAGCCAGCAGAGCCAGCTTTTCCGCATCGCTGGACCCGGCTTCCGGGTGATACACGACGAGCATCAGGCCCTCGGTTCCGCCTATGCCCAGTCGTTCCCGGTTGAGGGTCAGTTCCCCGACCTGCGGGTGGTTGATCCGCATCAGCGACCCGCGCTGCCCGCGGACCTCGTGGCGGGCCCAGAGCCGACGGAAATGGGGACTCGCCAGTGAGAGTTCTCCGGTGAGCTCGATGAAGCGAGGATCGTCGATGTCGTTGCCCACGGACTGCCGCAGGTTCGCGACGAGGCATTCCGTGACGTCTTTCCAGTCCGGGTGCAGAGCCTGCTCGGCCGGATCCAGGAACATGTCCCTCAGCTGGTTGCCCCCTGCGGCGAGGCCGGGAGAGAGTGCCCTGGCAAGACTGTTCGAGGCCAAGATGTCGAAGTACCGGCCTTCGATGAAAGCGGGCTGGACGAGGGAGTCCAGGAGCTTGAGGGCGCCGGGCGGCGGGATCTCCCTGGGCGGCCGGCGTCTGCGCCGCCGGGGTGCCTCCGAGACCAGGGTCCGCAGATGGGCGATGTGGTCGTCGTCGAGGTGGAGCACGCGAGCGATCGACTCGAGCACCTGCGCGGACGGGTTGCGATCGCGGCCCCGTTCCAACCGCAGGTAGTAGTCGGCGCTGATGCCGGCGAGCATGGCGACCTCCTCGCGCCGCAGCCCGGGCACACGCCGCACACCGACGCCGGGAATGCCCGCCTGCTGAGGCGTCACCAGCTCGCGCCGGGCACGCAGGTACGCGCCGAGGGCGTTCGTCGTCGCGCTCATGAGGCCGGCCCAGGACTCCGCGAGGCGCACAGAGGGGGCCCTGTCACACCCCAGGCTCGAGAGGGCTCTGGTCGAGGCGAGTAGCTCCGCATAGCGTGCTCAACGGTCCGCTCGGGCCACATATTTCGCGAGGAGTGACATGACCGTCACACTGATCACCGGGGCCAACAAGGGCATCGGTTTCGAGACAGCCAAGCAGCTTCTGGAGCTGGGGCACGTCGTCTACCTCGGTGCGCGTGACGTCGAGCGAGGCGAGAAGGCCGCGGCGGCGCTGGGCGCACGATTCGTGCAGCTCGATGTGACCGACGACGCGTCGGTGAACAACGCGCTGGCGACGATCGATGCGGCCGAGGGCCGGCTCGACGTCCTGGTGCACAACGCGGGCATCCTCGGGGACGGAGCCGGCGACGGCCCCACGGCTCTGCGAGTCTTCGACACCAACGCGGTGGGAATCGTGCGCGTCACGGAGGCGGCGCTTCCCCTGCTGCGCAGATCCTCGAACCCCACCGTGGTCACCGTCTCGAGCAGCGCCGGGTCGTTCTGGGCGGTGAACAACCCCGACCGGCCGGAGTTCCACGTGAGGGCTGCGCTTTACTCCGCGTCCAAGGCAGCGGCTACCATGCTCACGGTCCAGTACGCCAAGTCCCAGCCGGGCATCAAGTTCAACGCGCTCGAGCCGGGCTTCACCGCCACCGACATGACCGCCGGCCTGCCTTTCGAAGGTGGAAGATCACCGGAAGAGAGCGCCAGAACCGTCGTGCGTCTGGCGACTCTCGCCGCGGACGGCCCGACAGGAAGGTTCCAGGACGAGGCCGGGGAACTGCGCTGGTGAGCGCGCAGGAACGATCGAGGGGTTCGGGGTGTTCGCCGGCGAGTCCGGATGGGTGACGCGTCGTAAGACCTCGGAAGAGGTCTGGGCCGTGCCGGAGCCACTGCCGAAGCCGCTGCCGAAGCCGAAGGAAACCGGGGCAGGCCGTGCCGGATCGGCGCCCGTCCGATGAACCCGCTCGCGGAGCGTGCCGGCGGTGGGCCGGGCGTCGCCCGCCCGGCCTGCGCCTCAGGAAGGGCGAACCTCCCCTCGACGCCGGAGCAGTTCCTCGATCAGGTCGGCCGCGCGGACGGTGCCGCCCTCGCCCCGGACCTCGTCCTGGAGCTTCGCCAGCCGCGCCGCCACCTCCGGGTCGGAGGTGAGGTCGAGCAGGGCGGCGCGCAGCGCCTCGGGGGTGGCCTCCTCGGTGTCGATCCGGCGGCCGACCCCGAGCTCCACGAGCCTGTCGGCGTTGCCGAACTGGTCGGCGGCCTGCGGGACGGCGATCATCGGGACGCCGCAGTACAGGCCCTCCTGGGTGCCGCCCATGCCCGCGTGGGTGACGAACGCGTCGGCCTGCTCCAGGATCGAGAGCTGCGACACCCAGGGGTGCACCTCGACGTTGGCGGGGATCACCCCGAGTTCCGCCCGGTCCACGAACTTTCCGACCTGGAGGACGACGTGCCAGCCGGGCAGGTCGCCGAAGGCCGCCAGGCAGGAGCGGTAGAAGCCCGGCAGGTTGGTGAAGGCCGACCCCAGGGAGACGAGCAGCACCTTCTCCGCGCCCTCGGGGCGGACCCAGGGTTCCTGGTGGGAGCGGGTGGCGAAGCAGGGTCCGGTGAAGGTGATCCGGGCGGGATCGACCCGGTCGGCGTTGGGCTGCATGACCTTCGGGATGAGCGCCAGTGCCCGTGGCGGGCGGCCCCCGAAGTCATCGGAGTCGATGCCGTGGATGCCGTTGTCGCGCAGCCACTCCTCGAACCGCCGGTAGTGCTCGGCCCCGCCCGGAGCCCTCCTCAGCTCCTCGAGCATCGGCGCCATGTCCTCCCGGTAGCCCTCCCAGCCCACGTAGGTCGGCGAGAGCTGCATCAGGGGGATGTCCCAGTTCTCCGCGAGCACCCGGGCGGTGTAGCCCCCGATGTCGTAGAGGAACAGGTCGGGCCGGTCGTTCTCGTACGCGGCGCGGAGCTGCGGCAGCATCGAGATCGCGTCGTCGAGGAAGACGTCGAGCTGGGCGATCGGGTCCTCCGGCCACTCGGCGGTGTCGCCCATGGGCAGGGTCGAGGTGTACGGGACGAACTCGGCGCCGGCGCCGGTGATCACCTCGGCGAAGGAGGGGTCGTTGGCGTAGGTCACCCGGTGCCCGCGCGCCACCAGCTCCCTGATCACCTCGATGCTCGGGTTCACGTGGCCCGGCGCGGGGATGCTGACCATCGCGATGTGCGCACGTCGGGGCATGGTTTCTCCTCTGTCGGATCTTCGGGGTATCGCGAGAAACGATACGTTCCGTCTCGTCGATGGGTACAGCATCACCCCTGCCGTGCACGATGTCAAGACGAGACGTTCCGGCTCGCCTAGCGGGCGAGAGCCCGCCGGGTCAGGCCGGGCGGGTCAGGCCGGGCCACTTCGGGACCGCTTAAGGGCCCCTTCGACACCGCTTCGAGGTCACCCGGAGCCGTCCCGGCGCCGGGGCGACTCCGGGCCGGGGCGGGGGCGGGGCCGCTCCGGGCGAGCCCACGGACGGAAAAAGGCCCCGGGAACGGGAGGCCCGGGGACAGGAGGCTCGGGGACGGGAGGCTCAGGGCCAGGAGGAGTCCTGGTCGGGGTCGCCGCCCTCGGAGAGCAGCTTGACGTCCGACTCGACCATCATCGCCACGAGTTCCTCGAAGGTGACCGTGGGCTCCCAGCCGAGCTGGACGCGGGCCTTCTTCGGGTCGGCGCACAGCAGGTCGACCTCCGCCGGACGGTGCAGGTTCTGGTCGGTGACCACGTACCGCTCCCAGTCGAGCCCGGCGGCGGTGAAGGCGGCCTCCACGAGGTCGCGGACGGTGTGGGTGCGGCCGGTGCCGATCACGTAGTCCTCCGGCGTGTCCGCCTGGAGCATCAGGTGCATCGCGCGGACGTAGTCTCCGGCGAACCCCCAGTCGCGCCGCGCCTCCATGTTGCCCAGGCGCAGCTCGGAGGCGAGGCCGAGCTTGATCCTGGCCACGCCGAGCGTCACCTTCCTGGTGACGAACTCGGCTCCCCGGCGCGGGGACTCGTGGTTGAACAGGATCCCCGACACCGCGTACATGCCGTAGGACTCGCGGTAGTTCTGCGTCAGGAAGTGCCCGTACGCCTTGGCCACCCCGTACGGCGAGCGGGGGTGAAAGGGGGTGATCTCGGTCTGCGGGGTCTCGCGGACCTGGCCGAACATCTCCGAGGAGGAGGCCTGGTAGAACCGGATCTGGCCCGAGCCCGCCGCCGTGCGCGAGGAGGAGATGCCCGAGCAGACCCGGATGGCCTCGAGCATGCGCAGCACGCCCATGCCGGTCACCTCCGCGGTGAGCTCGGCCTGCTCCCACGACATGGGGACGAAGGAGATGGCGCCCAGGTTGTAGACCTCGTCGGGCTGGACCTTCTCGACGGCGGAGATCAGCGAGCCCTGGTCGAGCAGGTCACCCCGGACGAGCTGGACGTCCTGGAGAAGCTTGCGAAGCCGTGACACGCGGGGGTTGGCCTGCCCTCGGGCGAGGCCGGAGACCTCGTAGCCCTGACTGAGCAGGCACTCGGCCAGATAGGAACCGTCCTGCCCGGTGATACCGGTGATCAGCGCGCGCCTGGCCAACGCGTCCTCCTCGCTTGCGGGGGCGGCGACCTATGCCTGGTCTTGTGCCGTTTGATGGCGAATGTACCCGCACACCCCCCGGCGGGCACCAGCACCCCACGGCACAGCACACCTAGAACGCGTTACACCGAATCACGCTCGGTAAGGCTAACTTCCCAGTTCGCACCCTGTGAAGCACGATCTAGGAACAATTCCACATCAAGTAGAACAGAGCCCATGAATGGTAGGGTCCGAGGACTAAGGTCATCTTTCACGGTACCTGTCCCCTTTTCGGACAGGTTGAGAAGGGGGTTGCCGTGCCGGGTGCTGAATCACTGCGCGTCGCGCTGCTGTCGTACCGCAGCAAGCCGACCTGTGGTGGGCAGGGCGTCTACCTGCGTCATCTCAGCCGCGAGCTGGTCGCCCTGGGGCACAGCGTGGAGGTCTTCTCCGGCCAGCCCTACCCGGAGCTCGACGAGGGCGTCGTCCTCACCAAGATTCCCAGCCTGGATCTGTACCGCGACGAGGACCCCTTCCGCACCCCCGGACTGCGGGAGTACCGCGACTGGATCGACCTGCTCGAGGTCGGCACCATGTGGACCGCCGGATTCCCCGAGCCGCTCACCTTCAGCCTGCGGGCGTACCGCGAGCTGAAGAAGCGCGTCGGCGACTTCGACGTCGTGCAGGACAACCAGACCCTCGGCTACGGCGTGCTCGGCATCCAGAAGCTGTTCCCGGTGGTCGGGACCATCCACCACCCGATCAGCGTGGACCGGCGCATCGAGCTGAAGGCCGCGACGCTGCGCAAGAAGATCCCCATGCGGCGCTGGTACGGCTTCGTGCGCATGCAGGCCAAGGTCGCGCCGCGGCTCAACCCGATCCTGACCGTCAGCGAGTCGTCCCTCGCCGACATCCACCGCGACTTCAACGTGCCGCAGAAGAACATGCGGCTCATCCCGCTGGGCGTCGACACCCGCTACTTCCACCCGCGCCCGGAGATGCCCAAGCGGCCCGGCTCCATCGTCGCGGTGGCCAGCGCCGACTCCCCGATGAAGGGCGTCGCGACGCTGCTGCGGGCGGTGGCGAAGCTCGCCACCGAGCGCGACGTCAACCTCACCGTGGTCAGCAGGCCCACCCCCGGCGGCCCGACCGAGAAGCTCGTCGCCGAGCTGGCGCTGCAGGACCGGGTCAGGTTCGTCCACGGCATCTCCGACACCGAGCTGGGCGAGCTGATCGCCACCTCCGAGATCTCGGTCGTCCCCTCCCTGTACGAGGGCTTCTCGCTCCCGGCCGTCGAGCACATGGCCTGCGGCACCCCGCTGGTCGCCAGCCGTACCGGGGCGCTGCCCGAGGTCGTCGGCGACGCCGCCGTGCAGGTGGCGCCGGGCGACCCCGAGGAACTGGCCGCGGTGCTGCGCCGCCTGCACGACTCCCCCGAGGAGCGGGCGGCGGTGGGCAGGAAGGGCTACGACCGGGTGATGGAGCGCTTCACCTGGAACGTCGTCGCCAAGCGGACCGTGGAGGCCTACCACGAGGCCATCCAGGCCCGCCGCGCGACGTGAGCGACACCCCCGAACGAGACCACCTGTGAAGAGGAGCGGCGAGTGCTGACTGTCGACTTCGACCGGCTGCCCGTGGGACCGGGGAACCGAGTCCTGGACCTGGGCTGTGGCGGCGGACGGCATGCCTTCGAGGTGCTGCGGCGCGGTGCCGACGTGGTGGCCTTCGACATGGACGCCAAGGAGCTGGAGGGCGTGGCGAGCATGTTCGCCGCGATGGACAAGGCCGGGGAGGTGCCGCCCGAGGCGACGGCGGACACCGTGACGGGCGACGCGCTCGACATGCCGTTCGAGGACGGCAGCTTCGACCGGGTGATCGCGGCCGAGGTGCTGGAGCACATCCCCGACGACATGGCCGCGATGCGCGAGATCTTCCGGGTGCTCAAGCCGGGCGGCCAGGCGGCCGTCACCGTGCCGAGCTTCCTGCCCGAACGGATCTGCTGGGCACTCGACGAGGCGTACCACACCGCTCCCGGCGGGCACGTCCGCATCTACACGCTGGCCGAGCTGAGCGCGAAGCTCAAGTCGACGGGCTTCACCGTCGGCCCGCACCACCACGCCCACGGCCTGCACGCGCCGTACTGGTGGATCAAGTGCGCGGTCGGCGTCGGCAACGACGACCACCCGCTCGCCAAGGCGTACCACGAGCTGCTGGTCTGGGACATCATGAAGCGTCCCGCCGCCACCAGGATCGCCGAGGCGGTGCTCAACCCGCTCATCGGCAAGAGCGTGGTGCTCTACGTCCGGAAGCCTGCGTGAACTCTGAGGGAGAAGCGGTGAGCGGCTCCATGGGGTGGGAAATGCAGTGGGAACAGGTCGTCCGGACCGCGTGGAGCATCGCGGCGGTGCAGGAGCCCGACGGCGGCGTCCCGTGGCCCGAGGGGCACGTGGACGCCTGGAACCACGTCGAGTGCCTGATGGCGATGAGCGTGGCGGGACTCACCGACCCGGTTCGCCGGGGGTACGACTGGCTGGCCCGCACGCAGCGGGCCGACGGTTCCTGGCCGATGAAGCTGGTCGGCGGCGAGGCCGTCGAACAGGGCGGGGAGTCCAACCACGCCGCGTACGTCGCGGTCGGCGTCCGGCACGAGCTGCTGGTGACCGGGGACGAGGAATTCGCGCGGCGGATGTGGCCGGTCGTCCGGGCGGCGCTGGACTTCGTGGTCGGCCTGCAGACCACCCGGGGTGAGATCGTCTGGGAGCGCGCGGCCGACGGCAGGCCCGCCGAATACGCCCTGCTGACCGGCTGCGCCTCCATCCACCAGGGCCTGCGCTGCGGCGTGCTGCTCGGCGAGCACCTGGGCGATCCGCAACCCGACTGGGAGCTCGCCGCCGACCAGCTCGGCCACGTGCTGGCCGCCCACCCCGAGGCGTTCGCCGACAAGAGCCGCTTCTCGATGGACTGGTACTACCCGATCCTGGGCGGCGCGGTACGCGGCCCGGCCGCGGAGGCGCGGCTGGCCGAGGAGTGGGACACGTTCGTGGAACCGGACCTCGGCATCCGCTGCGTCTCCGACCAGCCGTGGGTGACCGGCGCCGAGACGTGCGAGCTGGTGCTGGCCCTCGACGCCCTGGGCGACCGGGAGCGGGCGTCGAAGCTCTTCTCGGACATGCAGCACCTGCGGCACGAGGACGGCTCGTACTGGACCGGCTGGCAGTTCGTGAACGAGAAGCACTTCCCGCACGAGCGCTCGGCCTACACCGCGGCCGCGGTCGTGCTCGCCGCCGACGCGCTGGCCGGGCACACCCCCGCCTCGGGCATCTTCCGCGACGCGGGCGCGTACGTGACCGACCGGCCCACCGCCGCCTGCGGCTGCAGCCACGCCCGTTCCAGGGGCTGACCCCCGGTCCCGCACCTCCCGTCACGACCCGTCCACGACCCCGGCATCGACCCCGGCCGCGGGGAGGTGGCGCGGAGCCCCGGTCGGCGGGCCCGGCGGGGACTCCCGGCCGGGCCTGCGGCGTTTTCTTTGCACGGAATCAGAAACGCGGTGCTTGAAGGGCCGGAGGCGGCTCACTACGTTCGGGTCCGTGAGTAACGCGGAGGGCACTCGGACGGTGGCTCAGAGCGACGACGCGGAGACGTCCGACGCGAGAACCGGCACCGAGGCCGTCGACCCGCCGGACCTCCCGGCGCCCTCCCACACTCCGGACCTCCCGACGCCTCCCGGCACGCCGGACACTTCGGGTCCTCCCGATCCCGCCGACCTCCCACCCCCGCCGGAAGCGCCGGAAGCGCCGACTCCTCCCGCCCTCCCGGACCTTCAGGACCTTCAGGACTCCCCGGCCTCCCCTCCGTCCCACCGCGAACCCCCGCGTCCTTTCGAGCCCCCGCACCCGCCCGAAGCCTCGAAGAACCCGCCCGAGTCCTCGGATCCGCCGGAAGCGCCGGATCCGTCCCCGCCTCCGGAGCCCCGGGAGTCCCTCACCCCGGTCAGGCCGAAGGGCATGGCCCGGCTGCTGTGGCAGGACCCGGCCCGGATGGGGTTCGGGGTGCGGCGGTTCCGGCTGGGGCCGGCGCGCGAGCTCCTGGAGGGCGCGGGCGGGGCGTTCGTCTCCGGCTTCAACGCGGTGGTCGCCGGGGAGACCGAGCGGATCGACGACCTCCGCGAGGACCTGCGCGGCTTCGCGTACGAGGGCGCGGGCATGGCCTGCGCCACCCTCGACGTGCTCACCCTCACCGGCGGGCGCCGGCTCAGGGAGCTGCTGAGCGGGCAGGGCCTGCGCCACCCGCACCTCATCCACATGGGCACCGGCCGGGCGTACGCCCGCATGCGGCTGCGGCCGATGTGGGGCGTCCACTCGGTGCATCCGCTGCTGCGCTGGCTGGCCCACGACGGCTTCGGCTTCCACCAGGGTTTCTTCTCCTCCGACCGGACGGTGGGACGCCAGCGCACGGCCGGGCTGATGGACCGGACGCGGCGGGCGATCTTCGACCAGGGGCTGGGGCGGATGCTCTGGTTCCACGAGTGCGCGGGGGCGGGCGACGTCGTGCTGCGCGTCACCGAGTTCCCCGCGGGACGCCGCGCCGACCTGTGGAGCGGGGTGGGCCTGGCCGCCACGTACACCGGGGGCGCGAGCACCGCGGACCTGGGACGGCTGGCCTCGGCCGCGGCCGAGGACGGCTTCCGCGCCCACCTCGCCCAGGGCTGCGCCTTCGCCTGCGCCGCCCGGCTGATCTCGGCCGTCGTCCCCGAGCACACCGTCGCCGCCGCCCCCGTGCTGTGCGGGGCCGAGGTGGACGAGGCGGCGGGCTGGACCGACACCGCGCTCGTCGCGCTGGGCCACAACGCGCACAGCGACGACCACTACCAGGCCTGGCGGGCGGGGGTCAGGAAGGCCTGGGCACGGCGCGACCGCGACTCATGACACTCATGACACCTACGACCACGCATGACCACGATTCGGAGGGCGGTGGGAACGGTGCCGGGGGTTCGCAGGTACGCGGCGGGAGTCCTGGCCCTGGTGGCCGCGACCGCCGGGTGGAGGCTGACCGCCCTGCCGGACGCCTCGGCCGTGGAGGCGTCCGCCGGCTTCTCCTTCCACGCGAGGCGGCTGGGCCCGCCCGCGGAGCCCGGTGACCGCGTCCTGCGGCCGGTCGCGCCGGGGTACGCGAACCTCCAAAGCCGGGTGTCGTCGCTGGGTGCCGGGGTGGCCCTGTTCGACGTGGACGACGAGGTCGTCGCCGACGACCTGTGCCTGGTCGACCCCCGCCGCGACACGGTGACCGTCAGGCCGGCGCCGGGGACCTCCCGCGGCTACCGGCCGTTCACGCTGGTACCCCCGCAGCGCGGGCGGCACGAGGCGCCGACCGGGTGCCTGCCCGCCGACCTCGACCAGGACGGCTGGGAGGACCTGGTCGTCTACTACTGGGGCCGCTCCCCCTCCCTGTTCCTGCGCGTGCCCGGGGCGCCCCCGTCCGGCGCGGCCTTCCGCCACCGCGCGCTGACCGGCGAACCGGAGATCTGGAACACCAGCGCCGCCACGGCCGGTGACTTCGACGGGGACGGCCGCCTCGACCTGGTCTTCGGCAACTACTTCCCCGACGGCGTCAGGGTGCTGGGCGGCGGCGCCGACCACGGCGACGCCGTGATGCCCGACTCGCTGTCCGCCGCCGCCAACGGGGGCGGCGACCGGCTCTACCGGGCGACGGGACCCGCGGTGTTCACCGAGGCCGAGGGGGTGTTCGACGAGGTCGAGGGCGGTGCGGGGGGCGGGGGCTGGACCCTCGCGCTGGGCGCCCAGGACCTGGACGGCGACGGGCGGCCCGAACTGTACGTGGCCAACGACTTCGGCCCCGACCACCTGCTGGTCAACGAGTCTGCGCCCGGCAGGATCCGGTTCACCGAGGCCCGGGGCACCCGGCACCTGACGACCCCGCACTCCCGGGTCCTCGGCCGCGACTCGTTCACGGGGATGGGGGTGGCCTTCACCGACCTCAACGCCGACGGCAGGCCGGACATCCTGGTGAGCAACCTCACCGGGAACCACGCGTCGCACGAGAGCAACTTCGCCTTCGTCTCACGACCCGGCGGGCTCCACGAGGGTCACGCGCCGTACGACGACCTCGGCGAGGAACTGGGGCTGAGCCGCAGCGGCTGGTCCTGGGACGTCAAGGCCGCCGACTTCGACAACGACGGCATCGACGAGATCATGCACGCGACCGGGTTCGTCAGGGGCGAGGCCGACCGGTGGGCGCGGCTGCGGGAGGCGGCCTCGGCCAACGACCTGTTCTTCTCCCGCCCCTCGCTGTGGCCGGACCTGCGGGCCGGGGACGACCTGTCGGGCCGCGACACCAACACCTTCTTCACCAGGGGCCCGGACGGCCGCTACGTGGACGTGGCGCGGCGGGCCGGTGTCAGCGGCGACGACAGTGACGACGGCGACGGCGACACGGTCAGCCGGGCGTTCGCCGTGGGCGACGTCGACGACGACGGGCGGCTGGACTTCGCGGTCGCCAACCAGTGGTCCGCGTCGGTGCTCTACCGCAACCACGGCCCGACGGCCCCGTTCGTGGGCCTGCGGCTCCGCCTCCCCGCGGGCGCCTGCGGCACGGCCACCGCGACACCCCTCGCGTGGACGCCCACGGGGCGGGCGCGACCCGGGCCGACACGGCCCGCCATCGGAGCCGTCGCCACGGTGCGCCTGCCCGGCGGGGTCACGCGCAGCAGGCAGCTCTACCCCGCCAACGGCCACAACGGCGTCTCCGCGCCCGAGCTGCTGTTCGGCCTGGGCGACGACCTGCCGGGCGCCACCGTCCCCGTCGAGATCTCCTGGAGGGACGCCTGCGGCGGCGCCCGTACCGCGTCGCTGTCCCTGGAGCCCGGCTGGCACCGGATCCTGCTGGCCGGCGGCCGCGCCGCGGAGGTCCGGCGGCCGTGAACGCCGACCGGAGGCGGGACGAGGCGTTCCGGAGGCTGGCGGAGTCCCTCACCCTGATCACCGTGCTCGGGCACACCGTGCTCGGGTTCGAGCAGTCCTGCCTGGCACCGGTGGTCGGCGTGCTCACCGGCGTGACCGCCGAGTTCGCGCTGGAGACCGTGGAGGCGTGGTCGCGGCGGCGCCCGGCCCGCTACCTCGGGGTGCCCCGCGCCCGGGTCGCCGGCTTCTTCCTGCCCTCCTACGTCTGCGGCCTGCTCTGCGCGATGCTGCTGTACGGCAACGGGCACCTGATGCCGGTCGCGCTGGCCGTCCTCGTCGGCGTCGGCGGCACGTACGTCTTCCGCGTGACGGCGCCACCGGCACCACAGGCGCCGCGGGTCCCGAAGGCGCGTGAGACGCCGGAGACGGCGAGAGAGGCCGGCGGGGCGGGGCGGACCGCCGAGGACGCGCCGGGCAGGCCGTTCCTGAACCCGGCGGCCTTCGGGGTCGTCGCCGTGCTGCTGCTGTTCCCGTGGGTCGGGCTCGCTCCGGCGTACCAGTTCACCGCGTGGGTCTCGGGGCCGTTCGACCTGGTCGTGCCGCTGGCCGTGCTGGTCTGGGGAACGGCGGTGAACGCCAGGCTCGCGGGGAGGCTGCCGCTGGTCATCGGCTGGGTCGGCGGGTTCGCCCTGCAGGCGCTGGTCAGGGGAGGGCTGACCGACGTGTCGGCGGTCGGCGCCCTGCTGCCGATGACCGGGACGGCCTTCGCCCTCTACACCGGATACATGATCATCGACCCTGCCACGTCCCCGGCCAGGCCGCGCGACCAGGTCGCGTTCGGCCTGGCCACCGCGGCGGTCTACGGGCTGCTCGTCCAGTTCCACGTCGTCTTCGGGCTGTTCCTCGCCCCGGTGGTCGTCGGTGCGGGCCGGAGTCTCCGGACGGCCCTTCACGACCGCCTCCACCCGCCCGGCGCCGGCGGTCCGGTGGCGGGCGGGTCGTCCGGGGAGCTCAGCCGATACCGGGACCGACCCGTTCGAGCACCCGCAGCGAGCCCTCCTGCCGGACCTCCTTGAACGCGCCGGAGGCGAGCACCCGCTGGTAGACGCGGTAGGGAGCCTGCCCGCCCTTGGCCGGGTCCGGGTAGATGTCGTGGAAGACCAGGGCACCACCCGGCATGACGTGCGGCGCCCACCCCTCGTAGTCCTTGGTCACCGGATCCTCGGAGTGGCCGCCGTCGATGAAGAGCATCGCCAGCGGGGTGTTCCACAGCGCGGCGACGCGCTCGGACCTGCCGACGATCGCGACGACCTCGTCCTCCAGACCGGCGGAGGCGATGGTGGCCCGGAACGTGGGCAGCGAGTCCATCTTGCCGAAGCGCAGGTCCATCAGCGTGGGGTCGTGGTGGGCCCAGCCCGGCTGGATCTCCTCGGAGCCCCGGTGGTGGTCGACGGTGAAGACGACGGACCCGGCCTGCCGGGCCCCCGCCCCGAGGTAGACGGCGGACTTCCCGCAGTAACTGCCGATCTCGCAGATCGGGCCGCGCGGGCCGTACTCGGCGGCGATCTCGAACAGCGCGATTCCCTCCTGGTGTGGCATGAAACCCTTGGCGCGCTGGGCGACGTACAGCAGGTCGGCCGGCATGGTGGCGATGCTCATCGCAGCAGACTACCGAGACCGAACAACATTCCGAATGCCCTTGCCCGACCTTGTGGAACGTGTTCTACTTTGCACCGTGAACCAGCGCGCCCGCATCGTGATGTCCGACGACGAGGTGACGGCTTTCGTCGGAGAGTCACGGAAGCTGCAACTCGGCACGATCAACCCTGACGGGACACCGCACATGGTGACCATGTTCTACGGGCTGACCGAGGGCAAGATCTCGTTCTGGACCTACGGCAAGGCGCAGAAGACACTCAACATCCAGCGCGACGCCCGGGTGAGCTGCCTGATCGAGGCCGGGGACGAATACTCCGACCTGCGCGGCGTCCTGGTCTACGGGGTCGCGCGGAGGATCGACGACCCCGAGGGCATCCTCGACGTCGGTATGAACGTGGCCAGACGGATGGCCGGGATGCCCGACGCGGAGGAACTCCTCACGGAGTACGTGGCCTACACCGGCCGCAAAAGGGTCGCCTTCGTGGTCGAGCCGAGTCGAGTGATCTCCTGGGATCACCGTAAGCTCGCCATTCCCGGTTAGGAGGCCCGTATGAAAATCAACGTCGACTATCTGGTCTGCGAGGCCAATGCGATCTGCATGGGACTCGCCCCGGAGGTCTTCGAGCTCGACGACGACGACCAGCTGCACCTGCTGCTGCCTGAGCCGCCGCCGGAGATGATGGACCGCGTCCGGCACGCGGTCCGGTCCTGTCCCAAAGCCGCCCTCTCCCTTGAGGAGAACTAGGAGGACCCCCCATGCGTGGTGCGCTTCTGCATGCCGTCGGCGACGACAAGCTCGACATCCGCGATGACTTCACCCTCGCACCGGTAGGCCCCACGGACGTCCGCATCAAGATCAGGGCCACCGGCGTCTGCCATTCGGACCTGTCGGTGATCAGCGGCGTGCTGCCCATGCCGCTGCCGGTGATCCCCGGTCACGAGGGCGCGGGCGTGGTCGTCGAGGTCGGCGACCACGTGACCTCGGTCCAGCCCGGCGACCACGTCATCCTCAACTGGACCCCGGCATGCGGCAGCTGCGCGAACTGCCTGGTGAACCAGCCGTTCCTGTGCATGACGTACGTGATGGACAGCTTCGTCAACGCCCGCTTCCGCTACGGCGGCGACACCCCGGCGTTCGGCATGGCCGGGTGCGGCAGCTGGTCCGAGGAGGTCGTCGTGCCCTGGCAGGGCGCGATCAAGGTCGATCCCGACGTGCCGTTCGAGGCGGCGGCCCTGATCGGCTGCGGGATCACCACCGGTGTGGGCGCGGCGCTGAACACGGCCAAGGTGCGGGCGGGCTCGACCGTCGCCGTGGTCGGCGCGGGCGGCATCGGCCTGTCGGTGATCCAGGGGGCCCGCATCTCCGGCGCCACCACGATCCTCGCGATCGACCCGCTGGAGTCCAAGCACGCCCTCGCCAAGAAGGTCGGCGCGACCCACGCCATCACCCCGGACCAGCTCATGGACGCGGTCGGCACGCTCACCGGCGGCGCCGGGTTCGACTACGGTTTCGAGGCCGTCGGCAAGTCCGCCGCCATCATGACGGCCTGGCAGGCCACCCGCCGGGGCGGCGACACAATCGTGGTGGGCGCGGGCGCGATGGACGACAACGTCCCGCTGAGCGCCTTCAGCCTGCTGTTCGAGGGCAAGAACATCCTCAGCTCGCTGTACGGCGGCTCGGACGTCCGGCGCGACTTCCCGTTCTTCGCGGGGCTCTACAAGGCGGGCAAGCTCGACCTGGAGAGCATGATCAGCTCTCGTATCAAGCTGGCCGACCTCAACGACGCGGTGGCGGCGCTCAGGGGCGGCGAGGTGCTGCGCCAGATCGTCGTCATGGACTGAGGCACGTCCGGTCCGACCCTCGGCCGGGTCACCGGGCCGCCCGCCTGAGCGGGGCGGACCGGTGGCCCGGCCGTGTTCACCGTGGTTCACCGTGCGCGTCTCAGCCTTCGGCCGGGGGTTCAGTCCGAGGAGAAGGCGGCGTCGAAGGCGGTGGTGGGCGGGGTGATGGCGTTGAGCTTGCGGATGACGGCC